>DATAAP010000517.1:0-4153 GCA_036260035.1 Alphaproteobacteria bacterium
CGTTCCACCGCGCCGTTCTGGCAAACATGGTGGCGTTCGCCATCGGCGATCACCTCGATCGTCGAAGTCGGCTCCGCATCGCGCTGCGCGAAGTGCGCCAGGATCGGATGCACGAACTCGCGCTGCGCTTCGCTCGCATAGCGCACGCGTACGGCGGCGCCGAGCATCACGTATGTGTCTTCCCTGACGAACCGCGCCTGCGCATACGCCGGCAGCGACGAAACAGGCGCGCCTTTCGGCCGCTTGCGCCTCCTGTGCGGCGGCCGCTTTGGCGAATCGCCGTCTCCGCCGAGCAGACCAAGCGCGTGCCAGGAGCGCAGCGCGTCCGCAACCCGCTCGTGCGCTTCCGCCTCGCCGATCCCGGTGCCGGAGGCGAGCTCATGCGCTACTGCCCTTGCATCCGCGTGGAGCTCGAAGGCGCACCAGATGAATGTCGCGGCGGTGTTGAACGTGAACAGCTTCTGCGCGTTATGCGAATAGACCACCGACTGCTCGTCGATGATGAAGAGGCGCACGCCGGGTGCGGGCTTGAACTCAGCCATCGCGGCGCGCGGTCAGGCGCTTGCCCGACATCCAGAACGGCAGCAGCAGGTAGTCATGCACGAGCTTGATGGGCGTGTAGAGAAAGAACAAGGCATCCGGCAGCTTCACGATCGAGTAATGCATGTCGCGCGGCGTTGTCACCGTGCGAATGACATAGCGCCAGCGGTCGCCGGCGCGCTCGCGCATGCGGTGGCGGAAGGATGAAAGCCTATAGATCGACTCCTCCGCGCGATCCAGGGCGAACAGCCGCGCGGCGGCCTGCTCCGCCAGCTCATGCGCAATCGGATCGGCCGCGATAGCCTCCTTGACGCCAGCAGGAAGCTCGATCGCCTCGCCAGCGAGGATCAACCCGATCAGCACCATGCGCAGGACGCCCTGCGTCCGGGCGCGCCGCAGCAGGGCCGGCCAGTCGAGCGCCGGGCTTGCCGCGATCATGTGGGCAAGGTCCGCGATCCAGAGCAGCAGCGTCCACTGCTCCTTGGAGCCGTGCAGGCAAAGCACCGTCACCAGATCTTCGGGGCCGAAGCAGAAGATCGGCTGGCCCTCGAGATCGATCTCGCGCGCCCGCGTCCACAGCCCTTCATAATCGATCCGTAGCGACAGCGTGCGCGGCGCCAGCGCCCAATGCGGCTCGACTGCGACGTCGCCCTTGAACACAATGTCCTGCCCGGAATAGCGGCGGAACGCGCGCAGCTGCGCGGGCGAAAGCGAGCCGGTCGCGCGAAAGCCCAGCGCCGTCAGCGCCTCGCATGCCGCCGCGGCGTCCTTCTCGCGGACAAGGATGTCGAGATCGCGATAGCGCCGCAGCGCAGGGTCGCCGTAGGCGAGCTGTGCCACGACCGGCCCTTTGAACGGGATCGCAGGGATGCCTTTGGCAGCAAGCGCGACGATCACATCCTTGAGCGCCCGCGTGAGCGCCGCGTTGCGCGCAGCCTGATTGGCGAGGTAGGTCTCGCCGGCTGCGGCGATTTCCGGGGGCACGCCTGGAATGTCCGCGAGGCGCCGCAGCGCGAGAGCCGTTACGCCGTGCGCCTCCGCCATGCGCACGAGCACGGTCCAGTCGACCGCGTCGAGCAGCCTCTCGACCTCGGCGCGCGCCGCGGGGTCGAGGCGCGGCCGCGCGCACAGCAGCAGCACGCGCGCTTCCGGCTCGAGATCGGCGAAGGACTGTAGCACCGGGATGCGGTCACCCGCAGCGGCGGCAGCGGATCGCGCCGAAGACGTCGTCCTCGTCGGCGTCCATCATCGCGTGGTCCAGCACGACACGCAGCGCCTTGGAGAAGTCGGCGAGCTCGTGCGTCGCGGCCATCTCCTTTAGCCATTCGAGCTGGTCGGCCTCGATCTCGACCTTCTCGACGATCTTGTGCTTCTGCATCCGCCCCCCGCGTAGCGTCAGTAGGCACGCGGCCCGACCTGCGCGATCAGCCGGCTCTCCCAGCCGGCGATCGGTGCTGCATAGCATTCCGGGTCGCCCAAAGTCGAATAGCAATAGACCGGCGGCACGGTCACTTGGTAGCGCGGCCCGAACAGGTCCTGGACGTAGCGCTGCGATTCCGTCGGATAGTAACGCGACTGTGGATCGGCGGTGCACGCGCCAAGCGCAAGCAACGCCAGGAAACCAAGACGCGTTCGCATGTTGATCCTCCTTCAGGTGTCCCTTGCGACGTCGACCACGACGCGCCCGCGGATCTGCCCCTTGAGAATGCGCGCGGCGAGATCCGGCAGATCGCGTAGCCCGGCCGTGCTCGTCATCGCGTCGAGCTTTTCCATCGGCAGATCGCGCACCAGCCGGTCCCAAGCCAGCTTGCGATCGGCCAAGGAGCGCATCACTGAATCGATGCCGATCAAATCGACGCCGCGCAGGATGAACGGCAGCACTGTCGTGCTCAGCTCGTTGCCGCCGGCATTGCCGCAGGCGGCAACGGCGGTGCCGTATTTGAGCCCGGTCAGCACGTTCGCGAGCACCAGCCCGCCGACCGTATCGATTGCATAGTTCCAGCGCTCGCCGGTGAGCGGCTTCGGCTTCTCGACCGCGAGCTCCGCGCGCGGCACGATCGTGCTGGCACCGAGCGACTTGAGATAATCCGCCTGGTCCGTCCGGCCGGTCGACGCGGCGACCGTGTAGCCGAGCTTCGCGAGCACGGCAACCGCCACGCTGCCGACGCCGCCGGCCGCGCCGGTCACGAGCACCTCGCCGCCATCTCGCTTGAGGCCGTGCGCCTCGAGATCGAGCACCGCGAGCATCGCAGTGAAGCCGGCGGTGCCGATCGACATCGCGCGCTGCGGCGTCAGGCCGGCGGGCATCGGCACCAGCCACTCGGATTTGACGCGCGCCTTCTGCGCATAGCCGCCCCAATGCAGCTCGCCGACGCGCCAACCGGTGAGCAGAACCTTGTCGCCGGGCTTGTAGGCGGCCGCCTGCGACGCTGCGACGGTGCCGGCGAAATCGATGCCCGGCACATGCGGGTATTTGCGCACCAGCCGCCCGAGGCCGTTGAGGATCAGCCCATCCTTGTAGTTCAAGGTCGAGTGCGTGACGTCGACGAGGACGTCGCCTTGCGGCAGCGCGGAGTCCTCCAGCGTCGGAAACGAGACGCCGACCTTGCCGTCCTTCTCCTCGAGCAGCAGCGCGCTGAAGCCCATGCGCGACCTCCAGCATCGATCTTGACGGATTGCGCGGCCCGGCTCAACCAGGGTCAGTCGGCGCGGAAGCGGCGCTCGCCCGTGCTCTGCCCGACCATGCTTGCCAGCAGCGGCGCCATCGCGGCGTAGAGCCGGCGCTCATCGCTGGCGATGTCGCCGTATTCGGTGTAGCCCTCCCACAGCCTCGCACCGGAGCGCTCCGACAGGGTCGCCCGCAGCGAATAGCGGACCGCCATTTCCGGCCGCCGCACGCCGGTAAAGACGCTGCTGCGCGAGCTCGAATAGAGGTCGATATGGGCGTCGATCGCATCGCTGCGGCCGAGATCGCGCTTGCGGCCGATGTCCACGCGCGGCCGCTCGGGCAACACTCTTTGCGGCTCGTGCATGCTGCTGCTCTCCGTCGCCGTCTCGAACTCCAGCAGCAGCGGCGCATCATCGGTCACCGTAATGCCCCGCTCGCGCAGGGCTTTGGCGATTTCTGCAGTCAGCTCGATGTTCAGAGGCGAGTTGTCGAGGGGCCGCACCGCCATCGCCGCGCCGCTGTCGATCGCGCGGAATCGCATCGATGCCGCCCGACCGGGCACGTCGCGATCGTCGGTCCACTCGGCGCCGGCGCAGGCAAGCAGCACCGCCGCTGCCACAATGAGGCGCGTATATATCGTCATGGCGCGTGCAGTGGCTCAGGCGCGCCGATTGAGAGCCAGATCATTCGCGATTATAGCGCCCGCAGCTGTCCGTCTTGACCAGCAAATCCGCGTCTGGTTTGGTCTGTCGCATTCGCAGAGATGGTAGTGCCAATGGGCCGCCTTGCGGTCCGCATCCGGGGAGTCGACGAGGTGACGCTGGAATTTTGGATCGTCTACGCGCTCGCGGCCATCGGCCTGTCGCTGACGCCTGGCCCGAACGGCCTGCTGTCGTTGACCCATGGCGTGCAGTTCGGCGTTGCCCGCGCCGTCTTCACGGTGCT
>DATAAP010000518.1:0-3045 GCA_036260035.1 Alphaproteobacteria bacterium
GTTTCAACAGCTTAGCCGTGGCTCCCACGGCCTTTGCTGTCTGCACCCTACAAAAGGAATCTCAGCCATGAACCGCATGCAAGTCATTGGCGCTGTCGGGGGCCTCGCCCTGCTCGGCGCATGTGCGACGCAAACGGCGCAAACCCAGCCGCAAGCAACGGGGACGGATTTCTCGCGCGAGCTTGCCCGCCAGTATTACGGCTTCTCCGAGCAGCAGCGGCTCGAAGCCTATGATTTCGGCTCCTCCGGCTTCTTCCGCGCCAAAGGCGACCGCGCCGCCCGCGGCGAGGCCGTTCCGCCGGAGACGCCCGGCCGCGGCTGGACGCCGCGCGACGCGAATGTCGGGCGCGAACTCGCCGCAGCACGCCAGCGGCTCGACACCGCGCTCGCGAGCCCGGCGACGCAGCGTGCGACCACGCCGCTGGCGCGCGCGCAAGTGCGCTACGACTGCTGGCTGGAAAGCTCCGATGATCCGACCTTGGCCGTGCGCGGTGAGTGGCTGACCCGCAAGTACCAGGAATGCCGCAGCGAATTCGAGGCGGCGATGAACGAGGTCGACGTCGCCATGCGCCCGGCACCGGCGCCCGTGGCCGCAGCGCCGGCAGTGCCGCCGCGCGAGCAGTCGTTCCTGGTGTTCTTCGACTTCGACCAGGCGCAGATCACCCCGGAAGGCCAGCAGGTGATCCGTCGAGCCGTCGAGAACTACCGCCGCGGCGGCACGCCGCGCATCGTGGCGACCGGCCACGCCGACCGGGCGGGGCCGGACAACTACAACATGTCGCTGTCCGACCGCCGCGCGGCGGCGGTGCGCCAGGCGCTCGTCTCGGCCGGGGTTCCGGTCAACGAGATCGGCACGCAGGCGCGCGGCGAGTCGCAGCCGCTCGTGCCCACGGCCGATGGCGAGCGCGAGCCGCAGAACCGCCGGGTCGAAATCGCAATCCAGTAACCGCGAGCGCAGCAGGGCGGGCGCGTCCCTCTCGGGGCGCGCCCGTTGCTTTTCAGGCCCCACCGCGTTTTGCCTGTGCTAGACAAAGCGCGCGCGGGACCTAGAATTGCGCCCGGCGCCACTTTTGGATGTGGCCCAGCTTGCGACTATGTACAGCGAAACGACCGAATCGATCCGTGTCACCGTGAAGCCGGTTTACCTCGAGGACCAGTCCTCGCCCGGCGAGAACCACTATGTGTGGGCCTATCACGTGCGCATCGAGAATCTGGGCGAGCATACGGTGCAGCTGCGCAACCGGTATTGGCGGATCACGGATTCCTTCGGCCGCGTGCAGGAAGTGCGCGGCGCGGGCGTCGTCGGCGAGCAGCCCGTGCTGAAGCCCGGCGAGGCCTTCGAGTACACCAGCGGCACGCCTCTGCATACGCCGTCAGGCATCATGGTCGGCACCTACCAGATGGAGAGGCCGTCGGGCGACCGTTTCGAGGTCAAGATCCCGGCCTTCTCCCTCGATAGCCCGCACCAGAAGGTGCAGCTCAACTAGCGACGGATGCCCGTGAAAATGCCATCGACCGGCAACCAAGCGGTGACGCCGGCACCGCGCAAGTCGGCGTCTCACCCGCTGCGGCCAAGCCGCGACGAGGCGGAAGAGGCGGTGCGCACGCTGATCCGCTGGGCGGGCGACGATCCCGAGCGCGAGGGGCTGCTCGCGACACCGTCGCGGGTCGTACGCGCGTATGAGGAATGGTTCGACGGCTACAACTCGGACCCCGACGAATTCCTGAAGCGGACCTTCAAGGAGACCGACGGCTACGACGAGATGGTCGTGCTGCGCGACATCCGCTTCGAATCCTTCTGCGAGCACCACATGGCGCCGATCATCGGCGTCGCGCATATCGCCTATCTGCCCGACCACCGCGTCATCGGCATCTCGAAGCTCGCACGGCTGGTGGAGGTCTATGCGAAGCGGCTGCAGATCCAGGAGAAGATGACGGCGCAGATTGCCAACTGCCTCAACGAGGCGCTGGAGCCCAAGGGCGTCGCCGTCGTGCTGGAGGCCACGCACCAGTGCATGACCACGCGCGGCGTGCACAAGAGTGGCGTGTCAATGGTCACCAGCCGGATGCTCGGCGCCTTCCGCGACAATCCGACCACGCGCCGCGAATTCCTGTCGATGATCGGCAACCCGCGCAACGGCTCGGTTTCCGCCGGTTGACATCGTGAACGAGGCGATCCTTCCGCTTATCGGGCGCCTGGTCGGCTTCGACAGCGTCTCGGTCCGTCCCAACATGGCGCTGATCGAGGCCGTGCGGGACCATCTTGCTGGCCACGGCGTGGCGGCGCGCATCGTGCCCAATGCCGACGGCACGAAGGCCAATCTCTTCGCGACGATCGGTCCGGAGATTCCGGGCGGCGTTGCGCTGTCCGGCCACACGGACGTGGTTCCGGTCGAAGGGCAGGAATGGAGCAGCGATCCGTTCACGCTGACCACGCGCGGCGATCGGCTCTATGGCCGCGGTACCGCCGATATGAAGGGCTTCATCGCCGTCGCTCTGGCGCTGGTGCCGGAATTCAAGAGGCGCCGGCTGAAGCGCCCGATCCACTTCTGCTTCTCGTATGACGAGGAGATCACGTGCGCCGGCGTGCTGTCGCTGCTGCAGCTGCTGGGCACGGAGCTGCCGAAGCCGGCGCTCGCGATCATCGGCGAGCCCACCAGCATGCGTGTCGTCAACGCCCATAAGGGGGTGATCGCGCATCTCACGACGATCGTCGGCCGCGACGGCCACTCCAGCGCGCCGCACAAGGGTGCCAATGCCATCGCGCATATGGGCCGCTTCATGGGCTTCCTCGACCGGCTCGCGGAGGAGCTGCGCGCCGAGGGAGAGAGCAAGGCCATCCCCGGACTCGATTTCGATCCGCCGTGGACGACGGTGAATCTCGGCTCGATCCATGGCGGCACGGCGATGAACATCATCGCGCGCGAATGCCGGCTTGCCTGGGAGTTCCGCCCACTGCCCGGTGTCGACGCCGAGGTGATCTATCAGCGCGCTGAGCGGTTCATCGATGAGACCGTGCGTCCCGCCCTGCGCGCGCAGGCGCCG
>DATAAP010000519.1:0-3852 GCA_036260035.1 Alphaproteobacteria bacterium
CGCGCACCGGCGCAAGCGGCTGCTGCTCGCCGACATGGAATCGACGCTGATCGAGAACGAGATGCTCGACGATCTCGCGGCGATGATCGGCATCCACGACGAGGTCGCCGAGATCACGCACCGCGCCATGAACGACGAGCTCGATTTCCGCGACGCGCTGCGCGAGCGCGTCGCGCTGCTCGCCGGCCTGCCCGTCGAGCGCATGGAAGAAGCCGCGCGCGGCATCCGCATCATGCCAGGCGCGGCCACCCTGGTCGCGACGATGAAGGCGCACGGCGCCTACACGGCGATCGTGTCCGGCGGCTTCCTGTTCTTCACCCGGCTGGTGCGTGCGCAGCTGGGCTTCGACTACGACGAGGGCAACGACCTTGAGATCGCGTCAGGATCGCTGACCGGCGAGGTGCGCGAGCCGGTGCTCAACCGCGACGGCAAGCTCAACGCGCTACGCCGCATCGCCGGCGAGCGCGGGCTCGACATCGCCGAGACATTGGCCGTCGGCGACGGCGCCAACGATCTGCCGATGCTGCTCGCGGCGGGGCTCGGCGTCGCCTTCCGCGCCAAGCCCGCGGTCGCCGCCAAAGCAAGCATTCGCGTCGACCACGGCGACCTTACCGCGCTGCTCTATCTCCAGGGCTATCGCCGCGAGGAGTTTGTGGCGGGCTAGCACCTGGCTGCGGCGCCATCTTGCGGCGCCACGCTCACCCTGCCCTCCCCGCAAGCGGGAGAGGGTTTCCAGCGCGCTTTCATCCGCGCTGCTCATCGGCTTGCGGGTGCTGGGCCGCGCTCCCGCTTGGGGGCGAAGGCGGGCATGAGAGTCACTCCGTATCCCCAGCTTTCAGGCGGTCGCCCCTGCTACGAAAGCACGAGGCGTGCACCCGCAACGCCTGCGATGGCGACGGCGCAGGCGATGAACTCGTTGCCGGTCCAGCGCATCAGCCCCACTGCAGCGGCGAGGCCGAGCCATTCCGGCGGGCCGCCCTTCACCGCGACCGGGCCGATGATGGCGCCGACCAGCGCCACCGGCATCGCGCGCAGCCATGCGTCGACGCGCGGCGTGATCGCGACATAGCGCATCAGGAAGAAGCCGCCGAAGCGGCACAGCATCGACACGACGCCGAGCAGCGCAATCGCGAGCAGGATGTCAGGCCTTGCGAACATGGCCCACCATCCCGACGAAGCTGCCAGCGAGCGCGCCGGCGATGATGTACCAGGGCCCCGCGACGAGCCGCTCGACGACCACCGCGACGGCGATGCCGGCGAGCAGCGGCCACGCGTCGTGCAGCTTGCGCACGAACGCCGCCGCCATCGCCGCGAAGAAAGCGGGCAGCATGAAATCGACGCCGAAGCGCTCGGGATTCCCGAGCACCTGGCCGAAGACGTGCCCGGCCGCTGTCGTCGCCACCCAGGTCGCCCACATCACGACGCCGCTTCCCAGCAGAAAGCCGACATCGCTGCGGCCCTCGCCATGCTCGCGCAGCGAGAGCGCCCAGTTGCCGTC
Organism: Alphaproteobacteria bacterium; assembly: GCA_036260035.1. Taxonomy (GTDB): domain Bacteria; phylum Pseudomonadota; class Alphaproteobacteria; order CACIAM-22H2; family CACIAM-22H2; genus DATAAP01. The sequence goes on from DATAAP010000519.1 coordinate 1,499, forward strand.
GCCCATGAAGAACAGCGACGTGTAGGTCTGGTGCGGCGGCAGCCCGGCGAGCCACGGGCGCAGCGCCGCCCCGAGCAGGACATAGCGCGCGTTCATCGCCAGCGCCGTCAGGCACACCGCTACCAGCGGCACCGGATCGGCCCAGGCCTGCAGTGTCGCCATCTGCGCGCCGCCGGCATAGACCCAGGCACTGAACAGCACGGCCTCGAGCGCGGACAGCCGTGCCACATCCGCCATGATGCCGAAGGCGACGCCGTACATGGCGACGCCGGGCAGCAGCGTCAGGCCGGCGACGGCGCCCGACCATATGCCGTGCAGAGTGAAAGGCGGTCCGGGCCGACGTGCAGCCATCGCAATCCAAGAGAGTCCGAAGGGCGCGTGACAGTGCCGAGACCTCGCCTATGCGTCAAACGCCGAGAACGGAAGGCGGCCATGCCGCCGCTTCAATGTGTCAATTCCGCACGCGACTCGTTAGACTCGCCGCCGCAGCAACTGGGGGAGGTTGAATGGAAGGCTCGCTTGTGTTCGTCGGGGTGCTTGCGGTCCTGGTGCTGTTTGTGCTGTGGGCCGGGGTCAAGACCGTGCCGCAGGGCTACCAATGGACGATCGAGCGGTTCGGCCGCTTCCGCACCACGCTGAAACCCGGCCTCAACCTGATCATCCCGTTCATCGACCGCGTCGGCCACAAGGTGAACGTCCAGGAATCGGTGCTCGACATCCCCTCGCAGACGGTGATCACGCGCGACAACGCGACGGTGACGGTCGACGGCGTCGTCTTCTTCCAGGTGATCGTCGCCGAGCAGGCGGCCTACCAGGTCGCCGACCTGCAGCAGGCGATCGTCAATCTGAGCCTGACCAACATCCGCACCGCCATCGGCGCCATGGACCTCGACGAGGTGCTGTCGAAGCGCGACGACATCAACTCGCGCCTGCTCGGCGTGCTGGACAACGCGACACAGCCCTGGGGCACCAAGATCACGCGCGTCGAGCTCAAGGACGTGCGCCCGCCAGAGGACGTGATCGCCTCGATGGCGAAGCAGCTCAACGCCGACCGCGAGAAGCGCGCGCGCGTGCTCGAGGCAGAAGGCGTGCGGCAGGCGCAGGTGCTCAAGGCCGAGGGTACGAAGCAGGCGGAGATCCTGGCCGCCGAGGGCCGGCTCGAAGCCGCCAAGCGCGACGCCGAGGCGCGCGAGCGCATGGCCGAGGCCGAGGCGAGCGCGACCCGCATGGTCTCGGAGGCCATCGCCGCCGGCAACGTGCAGGCGGTCAATTACTTCATCGCGCAGAAATACGTGGAGACGCTGCACGCGATCGGCACGTCGAGCAGCTCCAAGCTGGTGATGATCCCGCTCGAGGCGAGCAACGTCGCCGGCACTATCGCCGGCATCGGCGAGATCGTGCGCGAGGCGATGGCGCCCTCTTCAGCCAGACCCGCAGGCAGAGGCCCATGGACATCGACCTAGGCTGGGTCTGGGGCGTCGCCGGACTGGCGCTACTCGCCGCCGAGACCATCCTTCCCGGCTTCTATCTGCTGTGGGTCGGCCTGGCGGCGCTGGTCGTCTGCGCGGGCGTGGTCGCGTTCGATCTGGCGGCCACGTCGCAGCTGCTGCTGTTCGCCGCTAGCGCGATCGCGACCTGCGTCGCCGGCTGGTTCGTCTACCAGTGGCGCAGCGCGCAGGAACCCGTCGACCCCAACGACAATGCCGAGCAGATGGTGGGCAGCACCGGCGAGGTGCTCGAGGCGAGCGGCGGCCGGCTGCGCGTGAAGGTGCGCGATTCGATCTGGCTTGCCGACGGCCCCGACCTCGCCGCCGGGACGCGCGTGCGCGTCACCGGCCAGCACGGCACCGTGCTGAAGGTGACGGCGGTGGAGTGAGCGTCGAGCGCGGCGCGCTTCCGCCAATTGCGCCGTGTCGCTTGCCAGCGCCCGCGCAACCGCATCGTCGAGTGCGCCGCCAGCCAGCCCGGGATATCGCGCGCGGTAGGCCGCTCGTGCGACGTCGAATGCGACATGCGGCTTCGCGCCCTGCGAGATCGCGGCGATGTAGGCGTCCTGCACCGCAACGATGTCGCATTCCAATCCCGGAACCGCTTCTTTCGACTGAAGCGGCGTCCGGTTCCTCGGAGTTTCTTGGACCGGCGCGTGCCTCACGAGCGCGTCAACGACATGACGCAGTGTGCTTTCCCGAACGCGCGGGTGGCTGCATCGATAGAGCGCACAGGCTGCCGCGAAAGCAGTGGCAGCGTCCGCGCCCCCCGCTATGGCGCTCGCATAAGCCCGCGCCGTCGCGCGAGCGATCAGCTTTCCGTTTCCGGACATGGCAGCCCAATTGCAACGCTACGCCGCGAGCGCC
>DATAAP010000520.1:0-6808 GCA_036260035.1 Alphaproteobacteria bacterium
GAGCGCCCCTTCCCTGAGCGAACGGTCGCGCGCAAAGCGCGCACAGCCCCATATGAACACAACGGCAAGTGCAGCCGCGAGCAAGAGCGACAGCGGCATCAGCTCATCCGCATCGGCCAGCAGCACCACGTGCAGGAGCCCGTCCCATAGCAGCGATAGCATGAAGAGCAGCGCTGCCGCCATCCCCAACGTCCGCGGTCCACGTCGAGCCCCTCTCAGGCAGGGCGCTTGCATAGCACTTCGCGCGGCAGCGGCAGTGAAGGGTCCACAGGGCTGCCGGTGCGTTCTCTGACCTGTTGAGGCGTCGCCCTCCGGCCCGATCCATGTCTGACCGAACGTCAGCGCCCTGGCCGGCTGAAACTCTTCCGCGCGCGCTCGACTTTGGCGCGGATCACGCAGTCCTCGACGTGGTCGTTGATCAGGCCCATGGCCTGCATGAAGGCATAGACCGTCGTCGGCCCGACGAACTGCCAGCCTTGCTTCTTCAACTCTTTCGACAGCGCGATAGATTCTGCTGAAGTCGATGCGGTTTGGGGCTTTGCGAGCGGTTCCGGCTCGTAACGCCAGAGGAACGCGGCCAGCGAGCCCTCCCGCTTGACCAGCTCCCGCGCCCGCTTCGCATTGTTGATGACCGCCTCGATCTTGCCGCGATGGCGGATGATGCCTTCGTCCTTGAGCAGCCGGGCGACGTCGCGCTCGGTAAAGCGCGCGATCCTGTGGAAATCGAAGCCATGGAACGCCGCGCGGAAGTTCTCGCGCTTGGCGAGGATGGTGCGCCAGCTCAAGCCCGACTGAAAACCTTCCAGGCTCAATTTTTCGAACAATCGGCGGTCGTCATCGACCGGGAAACCCCATTCCGTGTCGTGATAGTGGAAAAACTCCGGTGCGGCCGCGCACCAGCGGCAGCGCGGCTTGCCATCGGGACCGGCGATCGTGCTCATATCTCTGCTCGCTGCATCAGCATTGTGGCTGCTAGCCGAGGAGGGAGCTCAGGCGCTCATCGATTCTCGATGGCGTGAGTTCGAGGATCTCTGCGCTGACGAGCTTCTCCGACACGAACGGATCATCGTTCACCCGGCTTTGGAGATCCGGCAGCGACGTGTTATGCGCGACGATCCCGCCGCCCAGATTGGGCTGAAGACTGCCGGCCAGCAAGAATACCCCGTCATCGAAACCGCGTTTGATCCACGCTTTATGGCCTTCCATGAGCGGCGCGGCGCGGCTTCTGTCGCCGGAAAACTTAAGCAGCACGATGAACACTTGCCCCCCTTTCTGCGTCAGCGCCTCGCACGCTCTCCATGCTCGTGCGCATGGCGCGCGGCGCCTTCCGTGTACGATGCCAGCCAGTCGGACATCAGCGCTACTTCCTGCCTGATGAACTTCTCGTCGTGAAAGGCATTGGCCAATGTGGCGACGCCCTGGCTGCGGGCGAGCAGATGCATCGCCAGCAGATCGGCGTCGTCCTTGCGGCCGAGCAGTGCGAATTGCCGGCGCAGCCAGGTGCGAAACAGCGTGAACAGCTTGTTGGCCTCGGCCTGCGAGGCATGATTCAGCTTCGCCAGCTCGGAGCACAGCGTGCCGACCGGGCAGCCGTACCGCTTTATGTCGGCGCGGTTCGCCAGCAGCATGTGGATGAAGCTCCGGATGCGATCCGCAGGTTCCTTCCCTTCGCTTTCCCACTGCTCGAGCATCTTCCGGGTATTGGCCAGACGCGCATCGATCACCGCGTCCAGAATCTCGTCCTTGGATTTAAAGTGATAGTAGAAGTTGCCGCGCGATATGTGCACGGCCTCGGCAATGTCGGCAAACGAGGTGTGCTCGTAGCCCTGCCGATAGAACAGCCGGTCGGCGGCTTCGACGATGTGATCGCGGGTCGTCTTGTCGCTCATGAAAACCGCGCCTGAGGATCACGCCGCTTGAGTTTCCGCGCAGCGATAGAAGGGATAATCAGTGTAGCCCGTTTCACTGCCGCCGTAGAACGTAGAGGGATCGGCCAGGTTCAGCGGCAGGTTCTCCCGGTAGCGCCGCACCAGATCCGGATTGGCCAGGAACGGAATTCCGAAAGCAACCAGGTCCGCAGCACCGTCACGCAGCGCCGCCTGGGCGCGCAGGAGGTCGTAGCCGTTGTTGGCGATGTACGAGCCGGCAAACCTCGCGCGCAAGGCCCGGTAATCCAGCGCACTTGCCTTTGTCATCATGTCGCCTTCGAGCACGTGCACATAGGCCAGGCCGCGCGGACCCAGCTGCTCGAAGAAATAGCCGAAATGCGCCTGCGGGTCGGAATCCGACATCGAATTGAAGCTGTTCTCGGGCGTCAGGCGCACGCCCACGCGCCGCGCCGGCCACACCGCGCCGATGGCATCGAGTATTTCGTTCAACAGGCGCATGCGGTTCTGCACGTTGCCGCCATACGCGTCCGTGCGCCGGTTGGTGCCGTCGCGCAGAAACTGGTCGATGATGTAGCCGTTCGCGCCATGGACCTCCACGCCGTCGAAGCCCGCGCGTCTAGCCATCTCGGCGGCGCGCTGGAACTGCGCCACGAGGCCCGGAATCTCGCGAGCCTCGAGGGCCCGCGGCGTCACGAAATCCTGCATGCCGGAGTAGGTGACGGCCTGCCCCGCCGGCCGCAGCGCCGATGGCCCCACCGGTGTGGCGTTGTTAGGCAGCAGGCCCGGGTGCGAAATCCGTCCGCAGTGCTGCAACTGAACGAAGATGCGGCCGCCAGCCGAGCGCACCGCATTGGTGACACGGAGCCAGCTCGCCACCTGCGCATCCGTGTAGATGCCCGGCGTGAAAGGGTAGCCCACGCCTTCGGCTGAGACCGGGACGGACTCCGTCACGATCAGGCCGGCGCTGGCGCGCTGCTGATAGTAGGTCACCATCATGCGCGGCACGACGCCGTTCTCATCGGCGCGATTGCGCGTCATCGGCGCCATGACCATCCGGTTCGCGAGCGTCAGGTCCCCGAGCTGAAACGATTTGAACAGATCCGCAGGCATGATGCCTTTCCCCTATAGCAGCTATGTAGGACATTTGTCCTATGCTGGCGCGCAGACTAGGACAGGTGTCCAAATCCGTCAAGGGCCTTGGGCAGAGTGCAGGCAGAGTGCGCCGGCAGCCGGCGCCCAGGCGATGATCTGTCGGCGCCGATTGCGTCCGTTAGCGATATCCCGTCACATCCGCAGGCTTGCCGGGATCCTGCACTTCTATCATGTAGCGCCAGGCGTCGGGCTGACTGCCGTCGATGTCGGTGAAGCCGTAGACCTTCGCGAGCTGGCCGCTCGACAGCGACTGGCCATTCCACCGCGCGACATTCGGATCGGCGGCGAGCGCCGCCACCGCGCGGCCGACATAGGCGGGGCTTTCCGAGATCGCGAAATGCGGCTGGATCTTGGTCGCCTCGCGCCACGTCCCCTCAGTCACGCGGTATGCTTCGAGCATCGCTTCCGAGCGCAGCCAGCCTGGCGTCAGCGATACGGCCGTGCCGCCATAGGGCTTCAGCTCGTGCGCCAGCGCGAAGGCCATGCGGTTCCCCGCCGCCTTGGCGAGATCGTAGAAGAACGAGACGCGGTAGTTCTTCGCATTGTACTCGTCCGTGCCGTCGGTCACCTCGACCACCAGCCCACCGGGCTTCTTGATCATGAGCGGCAGCGCGAAGTGGCTGGTGATCGCGTGCGTGTCGATCGCGCGGCGCAGATTATTGAGGCCGTAGTCCAGGTCGCATTCCCAGACGGGCTTGTTCCACTCCATCTTGGTGGCGCCCCAGATGTCGTTGACGAGGATGTGGAGCGCGCCCTGCTCTTTCTCGATACGCGCTACCAGCGCGCGTACCTCGTCGGCCACGAGATGGTCGACACGCACCGCGATGCCCCTGCCGCCGGCCGCGCTCACGAGGGCCGCCGTCTCCTCGATCGTCTCGGGCCGGTTCATCTCCGAGCGCATCGTGCCGCTCGTGCGGCCGGTCGTATAGACAGTGGCGCCTGCGGCGCCAAGCTGCACCGCGATGCCGCGTCCTGCCCCGCGCGTGGCGCCAGCGACGAGCGCGACCTTCCCAGCGAGCGGTCCAGTCATCGTTCCAATCCCTGCTTGCATTCACTGCCGGCCCGGATTTGATCCGGGGCCCAGTTCCATTCTAACCATGCGCACCATCCTTTGTAGCAGCTCGGGGCCCCGGTTGATCCGGCAGACACCAAATGGGATCAAGAGCGGCGGCTTCTCTTGCGCAGGGAGATGCTGCACTCTCGCCGCATGAGCGACTCTCCCTCTATCCGCTACGCGCGCGAGCAGACCCTGGACGTGATCGAGTTCCGCCGCGTGCTCGTCGAGTCCGGACTCGGCGCGATCCGTCCCGTCGACGACGAGCCGCGGCTCAAGGACATGCTCGCCGCCGCTAACCTGATCGTGACGGCGCGGCTGGAGCGGCCGGATGGACCGCTGGTCGGCGTCGCGCGCTGCATCACCGATTTCTCCTGGTGCTGCTACCTATCCGAGCTCGCCGTGTCCAAGGCGGCGCAGGGGCTCGGCGTCGGTAAGGGCTTGCTGGACGAGGCGCGCCGGCAGCTCGGCCCGACCGTCGCCCTCATTCTCGCGTCGGTGCCGGAGGCGATCGGCTTTTACGAGCGCGCCGGCATGGCGCCGTTGCCGCACTGCTTCTGGTACAGGCGTGCGCAGTGATCCCCTGAAGACTTCGGGTTATTTCTTTCGTACCTGCCGCTTGCGCCTTTTTGTCGAGGACGCCGCAAGCAGGCGTGCCTCGCGCGGCGTGAGCTTTTCGTGCAGAACATGACCGCGCGTAGGCGCGGACTTCTTAGGAACCTTTTGCCGACTCATTGTGTCTGCTCTCTCTCGCGGTGCCTGCCCTTAGGATATCGCGCGGAAAATCGACGGGCGCGAATCATCCCTTACACGCGCGCGTCTGGATCGTGTTCGTGCCGGTGTTCGGGTTGGTGCAGAAGCCCTTGTTGGCGCGGCCGCTCATCGCATCGATCAGGAAATACTCCCAGTAGTCCGGGTGCTTCACGCGCGTCCACCACGCCCAGCCGTCCTTCGGCGTTCCGGCCGATATCGCCTGGTACTCGGAGCCGAGCGGGCCACGTCCGGACTGCCAGTGCGGGTTGCCCTGGCGCGTCAGCCACAAGAAGACAAGGTCCGAGCGTTCCTGGGTCGCGACGTAGACGCCGCAGCGCCACATGCTGAGGCCAGGCGTCGCGGTCAGGATGTCCTCGCAACCCTTGGCCCAGACGGTCCGTACCTCCGCATAGCCGTCGGGGAAGTTCTTGAGCAGCGCGGCGAGGGCGGGCTCCGCCTTCGGCAGCGCATCCACCTTCAGCACGGCCGGCATAGGCTCCGCCGGTGCCACGCGCCGGCGCGGCTTGGAGAAGAACAGCATGGCGTCCGTCTCGCTGCCGTCGCGCCAGCCGACATGCGCCTCGATGTCGTCCCAGAGCAGCGACGGCGTCAGCCGCGCGAACTGGATGTGCGCCTCCGAGATGACCGGCCTGTTGCCGGAGGCGCGCACGCTCCGCACATACGTAATCAGCGACACTGCATAGGGCGCATAGAGCGGATCCTGCTTCTGGACCTCCGCCACGACAACGGGCCAGACTTCGTCGAAGCGCCGCGGCAGCTTGAGACTCACCTCGCGCAGCGGCTTTGTTTCGTGGTCATTGTAGCCGCGCGGCTGCGCATCGCGGCCGGCATAAACGCGGTAGCTGCTCGCCTCGACCGCGCTGCGGACCGGCTCGAGCGTTTTCGGGTGCTGGCCGAACGTCACGGTCCAAACGGGCGTGCCGCCGCCATCCTTAGGACCGGACCAGTGCATGTGCAGCTCGGCGCGCTGCAGCAGCTTGCAGGATGAGGCGCCGACGGCACCGGCGCAGTCCTTCTCGATCGCCTTCTGCGCCGCCTCGATCGCACGGCTCATGTCGCCGATCTTCTCGGGCAGCGGCAGGGTGAACGGCGTGTACGGCACGTCAGCGCGCTCGACACGCATGTCCTTATAGCCCTGCTCCTTCATCGCCTTAGCGACTTCGGGCGGCACCTGATCGCGGTTGATGTCGGCGACGACGCGGAAACCCTTGCCGGTGGCGCGCGAGTAGAAGTTGAAGAGGGCCATCCTGGGCGGCCCGGCCTTGGTCATGTCCGGCATGCCGCCGCGGCCGGCGGCGAAGCCGAAATGCGTGAATTCGACTTGAACCAGCTCGGCGCCCGGGTCGAACTTCTTCGCCTCTGCGCGGGCGCGATCGAGGACATCGCCCGACTCGCTGCCGCCGCACGCGCCCGGCGCGAGCACCAAGGCGACCAGTACGACCCACGCCTGATATCTCATGGAATCCCCCTGTGGCAGGCAAATCCTAACATCCCCGGCCCCGACCGTGTACCCGCAGGGAATACGCGCACGCACGTGGCCGTTAAGGCCTCAATCCGGTATAATGACGCCTTCACGCGAAGGGTGCGCGCATGGGGGGATGGCGGATCGCGGTGCTGTGCCTTGCACTGGCGGGGCTTCTCGCGACTTCGGCCGCGGCGCAGGACCGGCCGGGCGTCCGGACCATCACCCTCCCGCACAACATGACGCGCGAGGAGGCGCTCGCGAACGAGGCCTACCGCCACGACTTCGCGGTCGAGCACATCCGCCATAACATGCGGCAGCTCGAGTACGTCCACAAGAACACGCTGGAAAACATCCAGAAGGACGACCGGCTTGAAGGGGGCGCAAAGGCGCGGCGGATCGCTGACGAGAACCAGCGCTTCGAGATCCAGATGCGCGGCCAGCAGCGCCAGCTCGCCATTGCCGAGCAGGAGCATG
>DATAAP010000521.1:0-3696 GCA_036260035.1 Alphaproteobacteria bacterium
CGGCGCTGACGCTCTGGCGTCGCGACCGCCCGCTCTGGCATGGCCTGCTCGCCGCCATGGCGCTGCACTTCCTCGCCAACCTGCCGATCGCGCTCGCCTCGCTGTTCGTGATCGACCTCGCGACGCGCTCCGCCATGCTGGCGATCTGGCTCGTTCTGGTCTGGAGCACCGCGATCGTCGGCCTGATCGCGCTTGCGCGCGGCGCAGTTGAGATCGCGCGGAAGCGCGCGCGCTAGACCGCGCGCGCCTCCGCCTGCCGCGCCTCCTCGAAGCCATCGATCAGGCCGAGCGCCTGCTTTTCGAAGAGCGCGCGGTAGTAGCCGCCTTCGCGGCGGACCAGGTCCGCGTGGCTGCCCTGCTCGACGATTTCGCCGCGGTCGAAGACGAGGATGCGGTCCATGCGCTGCACCGTCGAAAGGCGGTGCGCGATGACGATCGTGGTGCGGTTCGCCATCAGCCGCTCGACCGCATCTTGGATCAGCGCCTCCGATAGGCTGTCGAGGCTCGACGTTGCTTCGTCGAGAATCAGGATCGGCGCGTCGGCCAGGATCGCGCGGGCGAGGGCCACGCGCTGCCGCTCGCCGCCGGACAGCTTCACGCCCCGCTCTCCCACCAGCGTGTCGTAACCGTGCGGCAGCTGCGCGACGAAGCCGTGCGCGTGCGCCTTCTTCGCGGCAGCGATGATCGCCGCACGGTCCGCCTTCGGGCGGCCATAGGCGATGTTTTCGGCGAGAGTGCGGTGGAACAGGACCGGCTCCTGCGGCACCAGCGCGATCTGGCGCCGCAGGCTCTCCTGCGTCGCCGCGGCGATGTCCTGCCCGTCGATCAGGATGCGCCCGCCCTCGACATCATAGAGCCGCTGCACGAGTTTTACGAACGTGCTCTTGCCGCTGCCCGAATAGCCGACCAGGCCGATGCGCTCGCCAGGCTCGATCGTCAGCGAGAAGTCGCGGTAGATCGGCTTGTCTTGCCCGCGGTAGCGGAACGTGACGCGATCGAAGGCGATGCATCCCCGGCCAATCGCGATCGGGCGCGCATCCGGGCGGTCCGCGATGCCGAGCGGCTGGACAGTGAAGTCGACCAGCCCCTCCATGTCGGAGAGCGACCGCTGCAGGTTGCGCAGATGGTAGCCGATCTCGCGCAGATAGCCGTTGATGAGGGCATAGGTCGCGAGCACATAGGCGAAGTCGCCGGCCGTCGCGCGGCCGCTGCTCCACATCCACAGCACCAAGCCGAGCACACCGCCCTGCACCAAGGTCATGAAGATCGTTTGCGTGGTGTACGTGTCCATGTCGCGGTCCCAGCCGTGTTTGAGGCGGAAACGCCAGACCCGCGTCAGGCGGGCGATCGCGGCGTCCTCGCGCCGTTCGGCGCCGAAGGATTTGACGACGGCATTGCAAGTGATGCTGTCGGCGAGGCTGCCCCCGAGCCGCGAATCCATCGCGTTCGTCCGCCGTAGCCGGGGTGCCACGTACCAGAAGAGCATCGCTGCGCTGATCGCAAGATACGCGACGACGCTCGCCGCCACCGCGGCGCCGACGATGCCCCAGCGCCACCCCAAAAGGCCGCTCACACCAACGAGAACGACGAACACCGGAAACACGCCGACGAGCACCACATCGTTGAAGAGGTCGAGCGCCCATACGCCGCGCGTGATGCTGCGCACCGTAGCGCCCGCGAAGCTGTTGGCATGCCAGTCGGTCGAGAAGCGTTGCACGCGCCAGAACGTCTCGTCCGTGACGCGCTTCATTATGGCCGATGTCAGCCTGATGATTGCGCGCGCCGCCCGGTCGCGCAGCAGGACCGCAGCCGCGCCCAGCAGGACGATTATCGCGAGGGCCATTGCTGCCGCGTCAACGCTGGCGTCGACCGCCAGCGCGTCGACCAGGCGGCCCGCGAAGACGGGCGCCGCAATCTCGGCGAGGGTCGCGGCTAACATCCCGAGCACGACGATGGCGACGTCGCGTGGATGGTGGCGCCATTGGCGCAGACCGAAGCGGAAGGACCGGATCAGGACTTTCGAAGAGGTGTGTTCTTTCGACATGACCAAAATGCCGCGTGACCGGCATTCTCCAACAGGGCGGATGCAAGGATCGGCGGCGCGTCAGCACGCGCGCATCGATCTCGACAAAATGTCAGGAGCGGCCGGGACCGGAGGTCCGGCGAGACGCGGGTCCGCGGAGGACCACGCGCGGAGTGGCCGTTCTAACGGTGTCGAGGAAGGTTGGTGGCAAAAGCGCTGTGCACGACAACCCTCCTTCTTGCTGTGGTCACGGCTCCCGCTAATCGGGGAGCGCGCAATCTATATCTCACGTCGGATGCCGCCCGCAAGCTGCGCTAAACGTAACGAAGCCGCGGACGATTTCCTCGCGGTGGTGAGTTCGCGGGCGTGCAGCCCAAGGCAGAGCGCCATCGCGATGCCCGCGCGCGCCTCGTCCACGCGGCCGAGCGATGCAAAGGCCGAAGCCAGGCAGAATGCCCGTGTTGCGGCAGCACGGGCGTGCCTGCTCCAGCCATGCCCGGACTATCATCCCCGGCAGCCAGACGAACAGCTGCACCTACGACTTCCAGATCATGGTGCAGTCGGCGACCAGCGTGCCGGAGCCGAGCAGCCTGCTTCTGTCGACGCAGCCGTGGTCGGAGCCACGGCCTTGCGGCATCGCCGCCGCGGCTGATCCGCTTATCCGCAAGCGAGCGAGCCGGCCGTCGGGCCGCTTCGCTCTTGCGGCCGCACTCCCGAAGGCATTAGCCCCAGCTGGCCGCAACTCGGCGCCCGTGGCATGATAAAGGTTAAGAAGGCCGTGCCCGGCAGCCCTGCGCGTTCGCGCGGCCCCGTTTGTTCTTGAACCCGATTCGCAGGCGGTGTCCGACGCACCACGGCGCCGCGAAACGCGCAGCCGCCAAGGGAGGAAGAGAATGAGCCTGTTGAGCGACAAGGAACTCGAACAGCTTCTGCCTGCCGACACCGCTGCCTCTGCCTCGCCCATCCCGACCCAGGTCGTCTCTAGCGACGAGTTCTTTCCGATCCCGCAGACGAGGCGGCAGCGCGAGGTCGAGGCGCGGCTCAACGCGCTCGCCGACTCGATCGCGCCGCGGCTCAATCAGACGCGCCGTCAGTTCTTCGCCAGCGCCGCCGGCATGGCCGCCGCCTTCGTGGCGATGAACGAGGTGTACGGCCCGCTCTACGGCGTCAACCCCGCCGAGGCTGCAACGCCGGAACTCGCCAACCAGCGCGCCCAGACGCTCGCGGACCAGTTCGTCATGGACGTGCACACGCATTTCCTGCAGCCGGGAACCCGTATCCGGACCTTCGTCAACCAGCGCGCCGCTGTCGGCAAGGCTGGCTGGAACCCGGCGCTGGCAGGCAAGGAGCAAACGATCGAAGACCTCATGTATGCGAACTGGTTCAAGGAGGTCTTCATGGACAGCGACACCAAGGTGGCGCTGATCAGCGGTGCGCCGTCGGATGTGCCGGAGGACTGGTTCCTTACCAACGGGATGAAGCACGAGGCCCGCGAGCGCATCAACAAGGAGGCCGGCTCGAGGCGATGCCTGAGCCACGCGATCTTCACGCCTGGCCAGCCCGGCTGGCTCGACCGCGTCGACCGCGAGCTCGAGCAGCTCAAGCCCGACTCATGGAAGGGCTACACGATCGGCGACAATACCAACAAGAATCTCAGCAGATATCCGTGGCGG
>DATAAP010000522.1:0-5224 GCA_036260035.1 Alphaproteobacteria bacterium
GCCCCCCGATCGAGGGGGACGAGAACCACATCGCGCTATCCGTTCCGGAGTTCCGCGTCCGCCAGGCCGGCGGCGCGTTCGCCATGTATTGGGAAGCACACGGCCTGTTCTACGGCGTCGGCCGCGAAATCGAACTGTGGCAGAGGGCCGGCCTGGTCGTGGTGGTGAGCGGCTCGCGTGCGCATTTCGAGCGTGTGCTCGCCACGGCGGCGGACATCGCACCAATCCTAGTGACCTGCGCGCCCGATGTGCTCGCGCGGCGACTCGCGCAGCGCGGCCGCGAGTCGGAACAGGCGATCGCCGAGCGGCTGCATCGCAGCCGCGCCGTCCCGCTCTCGCATCCGGCGCTGGTCACGATTGACAATTCCGGATCGGTCGAGCAGGCCGGAGAAAGACTCGTGGCACTGCTGCGCGATGCCGCACGGCGCGCTCAGCCAGCAGGGACGAGCTCCTCGTGACGCATTAGGCTTTCGTCGATCGCGGCGTGCACCGCGTCCTCGACGCGCTCCAGCCACACGAACTTCACGCGACCGCGTGCTTCCTCGGGGATGTCCTCGAGGTCCTTGCGGTTGCGCGCGGGCAGCATGACCGTCGTGAGGCCAGCACGCACCGCGGCGACGACCTTCTCCTTGATGCCACCGACCGGTAGCACGAGCCCGCGCAGGCTGATTTCGCCCGTCATCGCCACGTCGCTGTGCACGGTTTTGCCCGACAGCAGTGAAGCAAGGGCCGTGAACATCGCGACGCCGGCGCTCGGCCCGTCCTTGGGGATAGCGCCCGCCGGCACGTGGACATGGATGTCACTCTTGTTGAAGAGCTCGGGATCAACGCCGAGATCGCGCGCACGCGATTTCGCCAGGCTCATTGCGATCTGCGCGCTCTCCTTCATCACGTCGCCGAGCTGCCCAGTCAGCACCATCTTGCCGCTGCCCGGCACGCGCGTCGCCTCAATGAAGAGGATGTCACCGCCGACCGGGGTCCATGCGAGCCCGGTCGCCACACCCGGCACGCTGGTGCGCAGCGCTATCTCGCTCTCGAACTTGCGCGCGCCGAGAATAGTCGCGACGTCCGCAGCGTCGATACGGGTCTTCTCCGTCTTGCCCTCCGCCACCTGCATGGCAACATGGCGGAACACCGAGCCGATCTCGCGCTCGAGATTGCGCACGCCCGCCTCGCGCGTGTAGTCGTGGATGACGGTGCGCAGCGCATCGTCGGTGATCTCGACCTGCGCCTCGTTGAGCCCGTTCGCCTCGAGCTGGCGGCGCACGAGATAGCGCCGGGCGATCTGCAGCTTCTCTTCTTCCGTATAGCCTGAGAGCTGGATTACCTCCATGCGGTCGCGCAACGGCCCGGGTATCGTGTCGAGCATGTTCGCCGTCGCGATGAACATCACGCGGCTCAAGTCGATCGGCACGCCGAGATAGTTGTCGCGGAAGGTCGAGTTTTGCTCCGGGTCGAGCACCTCGAGCATCGCCGATGCCGGATCGCCGTGGAAGCCACGCCCGAGCTTGTCGATCTCGTCGAGCATGAAGATCGGATTGTTGGTGCCCGCCTTGCGCATCGCCTGCACGATGTTGCCCGGCAGCGCCCCTATATAGGTGCGCCGATGGCCGCGGATCTCCGCCTCATCATGCACGCCGCCCAAGCTGATGCGCACGAACTTGCGCCCCGTGGCGCGCGCGATGCTCTGGCCGAGCGAGGTCTTGCCGACTCCGGGCGGGCCGACGAAGCACAGGATCGGGCTCTTGCCGTCCGGCCGCAGCTTGCGGACGGCGAGATGTTCGAGGATGCGCCGCTTGATGCGCTCGAGGCCGTAATGGTCCTCATCCAGCACGTCGCGCGCGCGCTTGATGTCGATTGCATCCTCGCTCGATTTCGACCACGGCAGGGCGACCAGCCAGTCGATATAGGCGCGGATCATCGAGTATTCGGCAGCGGCCTCGGGCATGCGCTCCAGCCGCGCCAGCTCCTTGCGCGCCTGCTGCTCGACCTCTTCGGGCATCTTCGCGTCGTCAATCGCCTTGGCCAGTTCGGCAATCTCGCCGGACTTCTCGTCGGCCTCACCGAGCTCCTTCTGTATCGCGCGGAGCTGCTCGCGCAGCAGATACTCGCGCTGCCGCGCACCCATCGCCTCCTGCGTCTGCTGGCCGATGTCGCGCGACAGGCGCAGCACCTCAATGCGATAGGCCAGCAGCCACAACACGCGGTCGAGCCGGCGGTTGACATCCAGCGTCTCGAGGATTTCCTGCTTCTCGGGCGGCTTGAGGTCCATAGTGCCGGCCACGATGTCGGCAAGCGCGCCGGCCGAGCTGGCCGCCTCGACCGCGCCGGCAAGCTCCGCCGGCGCGTTCGGAACGAGGCTCAACGCTTCGAGCGCGCGCTGCTTGAGCTGGTGCATGCGTGCCTCGATCTCGGTGCCGGCCGCCTCCTGCTCCGGCATGAGCTCGATGCGCGCGACTAGATAGGGATAGCCGGGCAGGAACTCGCGCACGCGAAAACGCTGCTGGCCTTGGCACACGAGATGATGGCGACCATCAGGCGTCGTCAGATAGCGCAGCACGCCGGCGCTGGTGCCGATCTCGTAGAGGTCCTGCGCCCCGGGCTCGTTCACCTCCGGATCGCGCTGCAGGAGGATGCCGACATTGAGCTGATGGCGCGCGGCTTCTTGCGCGGCCGCGACCGAACGCTCGCGCCCCATCGTCACCGGCACAACCATGCCGGGGAACAGGACCATGTTGCGGACGGGGATGATGATCAGCGCGTCGGGCGGCAGCGGCGGCGCGCCCTTCGTTTCGGGCCGTGTTTCCGGCTCAGCCGAAGTAGGCGCGGCGGATTGCGTTAGTTCGCGCGTTTCGAATGTGGCCATAGTGTTCAACCGAGTTTGCGGAGCTGCAAAGTCACGCAGCCGTCGCGGAGGTGGTGATCACGCAGTTCATAGCGGCCCCGCGGCAGCGCTATCCGGCGCTCGAACAGGCCGTGCGGGATCTCAAGGCGATGGATCGCGGCGGCGCTCTCGCGCGGTAGGCGGCGCTCGCCGACGACAGTCAGCGTGCCATTCTCGGCGACGACGCGGACGTCCTCTGCCGCCACGCCGGGCAGTGCCACCACAATCAGCAGCGCCTCCTCGGTCTCGAACACGTCCACCGGCGGCTCCCAAGCCGGGCGCAAGGCGGCACCCGCCGGGCGGAAGAACTGCCTTTGCAGCCGGTCCACCTGTTCGAGCATCTCGCAGGCCTCGGCCCACATCGCCGCGCGAGGATCGCTGTATCGCATTGCCCTGCTTTCCGCTGACACGTTCGAGGACCGCGGGGACGCGGCGCCTTGGAAGACAGACGCACCGCGCCCGCACTTTGTTCACTGATTTAGGTGCTGGAGCGCGGCAATCAAGCCGGCCCCGCTTGTCAGCTGACCGGGACAGCGCTGCGGCTTTGAGCCGTGCCGAGCAGCCGCTCCCGCTCGATGTCCAGATGCCCGATCCGGCCGCCCCGATCCGGACCAAGATCAAGGTGCACGACGCGCCCGCCAGCGGCGGACTCGCGGACGATGATCTCGGATGTCGAGACGACGTCGTGACCGAT
Source organism: Alphaproteobacteria bacterium (assembly GCA_036260035.1). GTDB lineage: Bacteria > Pseudomonadota > Alphaproteobacteria > CACIAM-22H2 > CACIAM-22H2 > DATAAP01. The sequence goes on from DATAAP010000522.1 coordinate 3,579, forward strand.
GCACACCGTAAGGCCGGACGGCACCTGGTCCAGCCAGCGATAGGTGCGGACCGGCTTGCCGTCCGCCATCGTCTCGCCGCTGGTCTCGCCAAACAGCGCGAGCGAGGCAAGACGCTTTTCCCGGTGTCGGTCGGCCACTGTCGGCGACCGCCGGCCCCGCATCTCCGGATGGAACGCGCCGTGGACGAAGAAGAACGCGCCTGCGCCTAGCCAGAGCGGCAGGCGAGCCACATAATCCGCGTAGCGCCGGGCCAGCTTCTCGCCATCGGGCCTGCGGTCGAGCTGTTGGAGTGTCATGGCGAGGCCGCTCTTTGCGATCTCGACGCGGCGGCCCTGGCGGAGACGATAGAACTTGTCGCAGTGGTTGCCGGCGATCTGCATGCCGTCGCCGCGCGCAGCGAGATCGAGCATCAGAGCCATGGCGCCCGGTGAGTCCGGACCACGATCGATGATGTCGCCGAGCTGCAGCACTGCGAGGCCGAGTCGGCGCGCCTCATTGACGAGATCACCGAAGAGATCGGCGTAGCCCTGCACGTCGCCGATCACGCGCAGCCCCGCGCGGCCTCGCACCAGATCGCCGATCGATCTCATCACAGAAGCTCTATGCGCAGCCGCCGGAACCGGACCCGCGAGCCGGGATGATGGCATTGCAGCGCGATGTGCCCGCTGCGCCTTCGCCCGATATCGCGCGTCAGCCGCGCCGTCTGGGTTCCGTTCAGCACGACAGAGATTTCCGGGCCGTGAGCCATGATGTGAAAGCTGTTCCACGCTCCGACCGGGTACGATGCGAATGCGCTCGCGGGCGCCAGGCGATAGACGGCGCCGCTCATGTGCAAGGCGCTCCCAGTGCGTTTCGTTTCCGGATCAAAGCCGCGGTCGTCGATCTGGATTTCATAGCCCTGCTCGATGGCCGGACGCCAATCCGCATCCAGAGCCGGCGTGCGGATGAACACGCCAGAATTGTCCGACGCAGCATAGTTTCGCCACTCTACATGAAGCACGAAATCGGCGAAGTCGCGCCGCGCATACCAGAACAGGCCCGGCCCGCCTTCGCTCTCGATGCCATCCGCGACGGGCACAAAGCGTCCTTCACCAGCCATGCGCCAGCCCTCCGGATCGGCGAGCAGGTCCAGCCCGCTTACTGTCGCGCCTGTTCGGTTAGTCGTTGCCATGGCTCCTATTGGAACACGCGCGCGCGGCGGCGGTTTCGATTTCCAAGATTTTCGCAGCAGATGAGCGGCCAGATGGCTGAATCCCTCGCCCCGAGGCGGGAGGCGCGGCGAAATCCCGACTTTGCGGCAGCCCGGTCCCGCATGGTCAGGCTGCAGCTGGAGGCGCGCGGAATTTCCGATCCGCACGTCCTCGAAGCCATGCGCACCGTCCCGCGCGAGCGCTTCCTGCCTGAACGCCTCATTGAGTTCGCTTATGAAGATGGGCCGCTGCCGATCGGTGAAGGCCAGACCATTTCGCAACCCTATATCGTCGCCCTCATGGCCGAGGCAGCACAGCTGAAGCCGGGCGACAGGGTGTTGGAGATCGGCACCGGGCTTGGCTACGCCGCAGCGGTGTTCTCGAGAGCCGCCAGCGAAGTCTTCACTGTCGAGCGCAAGGCTGAACTCGCGCGCGCCGCGCGCGAACGCCTCACC
>DATAAP010000523.1:0-1689 GCA_036260035.1 Alphaproteobacteria bacterium
ATGCGGCCCCAGGCGCCATCCATGGCCGCGTGCGCCGCCTTGACGGCGGAGTCGATGTCGCGCTGCTGGCCGCGCGCGATGCGGGTGAAGGCCTCGCCGTCGCTGGGATTGATGACCGGAATGTCGCCGGCCCCGGCCTCATGCCACTTTCCGCCGATCAGCAGCCGCGCCGGCGGCAGGCCGAAGGAAGAAGCGCGACCGGCGGCCGCAGGCTGCGTCGTCATAGGCGTTTGCTCCCTAACCTTATGCTCTGGCGGAAGTTTAGAGCTTCCGCCCGTGAATCCAAGTCGTATCCCTGCATGGCTCGCTATGCTACGAACGCGGGCACCGGACCCGCGTCGGGCGGGACCCAGTCGTGAGAGGCGTGTGAGTACCGACGGACGCCCCGGACTTGCCGTCGTCGTGCCGGTCAGGGACGAACAAGACAACATCGATCCCCTGCTGGCGGAGATCCACGCAGCCCTGGCCGGCGAGGATTTCGAAGTGATCTATGTCGATGATGGCAGCCGCGACGCAACACCCGCGCGGCTCGCAGCGGCGTGCGCACGCTACCCGCGCCTGCGCGTGATCACGCACCGCAGCGCCACAGGCCAGTCGGCGGCACTGTGGAGCGGCATCGCCGCGGCGCACGCCCCATTGATCGCAACGCTTGATGGCGACGGCCAGAACGACCCCGCCGACATCCCGAAGCTGCTCGCCACCGTACGCGACGTGTCGCCAAACGGCGACCGATTCCTCATCGCCGGCATCCGCGTCAAGCGGCGGGACCGCTGGTCGAAGCGGGTTCAGTCGCGCCTCGCCAACGTCGTGCGCGCGCGGGTGCTGGGCGATGCCACACCGGATACCGGCTGCGGGTTGAAGCTCTTTCCTCGCGCGCTGTACCTATCGCTGCCGCGCTTCAACCACATGCACCGCTTCCTGCCCGCACTGGCGCGACGCGAGCGCGCGGCGCTCGTGCTGTGCCCGGTCAACCACCGGCCGCGCCAGGCCGGCCGCTCGAAATACGGCCTGATGAACCGCCTTTGGGTCGGCCTGATCGATCTGCTCGGCGTGCTGTGGCTGCAGCGCCGCGCCTTCCGCGCCGGGATCGTGCCGCCGCCATGAGCCGCTCCGGCGCCTTTCTGGCGCTTGCAATCATCCTATGGGCTGCAGTCGTGCTCGTCGGCCTTGTTGTGAGACCGCCGCTGCCGGTCGACGAAACGCGCTATCTCGCCGTCGCTTGGGAGATGTGGCAGCGTGGCGATTTCCTAGTGCCGTACATCAACGGCATTCCCTACCATCACAAGCCGCCGCTGCTGTTCTGGCTGATGCAGGCCGGCTGGGCCGCATTCGGCGTCAGCGAGACCGCGGCGCGGCTGGTGGCGCCACTCTTCGCGCTCGGTTCCATCCTGCTGACCGCGCATCTCGGGCGGCTGCTCTGGCCCGCGTCTCCCGGCGTCGGCCCGCTCGCCGCGCTGATCCTGACCGGATCGGCGCTGTTCGCCGTCTTCATCTCGCTGACCATCTTCGACACGCTGGTCACGTTTTTCGCATTGCTCGGCTGGGTCGGGCTCGTCCGGGCCGCGCACGCCGCGCGCTATGGCGGGTCGATGGCGCGCGGCTGGGCGATCTATGCAGCCGCACTGGGCCTGGGCGTGCTCAGCAAAGGGCCGGTGCAGGCGCTGCACGTCCTGCCCGTCGCGTTGCTGG
>DATAAP010000524.1:0-2948 GCA_036260035.1 Alphaproteobacteria bacterium
ACTGCGTCGATGCGGTCGGTCCAGCGGCTCGGCGGGCCGATGACGTTTGCCGTGTCGCACAGCACAAGCGAGCGCACCCGCGCCGGCGCCGCCGCCGCGAGGCGCTGCGCTACCAGCCCGCCGATCGACAGGCCGCACACATGCGCCGTCTCGATGTTGAGGGTATCGAGCAAAGCGCGCGCGTCGTCCCCGAGCTGGGCGATGGTGTAGGGCCCGGGGGGACAATCGGTTAGGCCGTGGCCGCGCATGTCGTAGCGCAGCACCCGGAAACGGTCGGCGAGTGCGGCTGCCTGCGCATCCCAGACATGGAAATTCGTGCCCAACGAGTTGGCAAACAGCACCACAAGCCCGTCCGGCCGGCCGCTCAGCTCATAATGCACAACCAGATCGCCCGCGCGGACGAATGCCATGCGTCCTCTCCATCTCTCCGCCAGCGGGGCAGCAGCATTACAGGGATCGCCGCCTTGCGCAAACCCCTGAACGGATTGACGGAGGCGTGCGGGTCCGCTAATCTAATATATATCTGATATATTAGGGAGCGAGCGCATGACGCCCGAGGACATCCTCTCCCACAAGCCGCGCGTGCTGACGCAGGCGCAGCGCGAGTTCTACTTTGCCAACGGCTATATCTGCCTCGAGCGGATCATTCCGGAGACCTGGGTCGAGCGCCTGCGCCAGACGACCAAGGAGATGGTCGACCGCAGCCGGACGGTCACGAAATCCGATGCCGCCTGGGACCTGGAAAAGGGCCACAGCGCCGCGCGGCCGCGCCTGCGCCGCTTGTCCGCGCCCTGTGACCACCATCCCGCCTACTGGGACTATGTCTCTAAGTCGCTGCTCGCCGACATCGCGGCCGACCTGCTCGGCCCCGACGTGAAGTTCCATCACTCCAAGCTGAACTTCAAATCGTCGGAAGGCGGCACCGAGGTGAAGTGGCACCAGGACATCCAGTTCTGGCCACACACCAACTACTCGCTGCTGACGATCGGCACGTACATCTACGACTGCACGGTCGACAACGGCGCGCTCGGCGTCATTCCCGGCAGCCATAACGGCCCGCTCTACGACCAGTACAACGACAAGGGACAGTGGACTGGCTGCCTGTCGGATAAGGATCTGAAGAATGTCGACCTATCGAAGGCGGCTTATCTTGAAGGGCCGGCCGGATCTCTGACCATCCACAACTGTCGCACCATCCATGGCAGCAAGCAGAACGACACCGGCGCCGATCGCCCGCTCTTCCTCGTGACCCTGGCCTCGTCGGATGCGTACGCCTACACGCCGAATCCGATCAAGTCGCGCTACGAGCACTTCCATATCCGCGGCAAGCCGGCGCGCTGGGCGCATCACGATCCCCGCCCCTGCTTGCTGCCGCCCGACTGGTCCGGCGGCTACAGCTCGATCTTCGCGCTCCAGCAGGGCGAAGGCGACGAACCGATCCGCGCCTACGCAGGCTAGGTCAGCCGCAGCGACGGCAGCGCACCTTCTCGAAGATCTCGGCCCACTCGCCGTCTGTGGCCGCGTAGTCGAGCAGGCAGCGCAGCGCCTTAGAGGCATCCGGCAGCTGGTACTTGGCCGCGACCTCCTGCAGCATCTGCAGGGAGTCGGGATAGATCTCGAACGTGACGCGGAGCTTCGGCAGGCCTGACATGGTATATTCCCGGATGAAGTCGCGTTCCTGTGCTCTGAAGAGCGGCCCGTGTCAATGAATGCTTCGGCGCGCGACGCGCGCGAGGGGTTCACGCTGGACTGCGACGTGCTCGTGGTCGGCGGCGGTGCTGCGGGGCTCGCCGCCGCGGTCACGGCGGCGCGGCGAGGTGCAAAGGTCACTCTGCTCGAGCGCTACGGCTTCTGCGGCGGGGCGGCTGTCGCCGGCCTGTCCGGCACCGTCTGTGGGCTCTACGCCGCCAGCGACAATCCGCGCGCCACGCCCGAACAGGTCGTGCGCGGCGGCTTCGTCGACGATTTCCTGCGGACGATGGAAGTCCGCAACGGCCTGACTGGACCGGTGCGCTACGGGAAAACGTTCACGCGCGTGCACGATCCGCTGGTGTGGCGCGAGACGGCGGACGCGCTGCTGCAGGACGCAGGCGTGACCGTGCTGTTCCACAGCACGGTCGTCGACGCGCTCACCGAGGGCGAACGCATCGGCGGCGTTGTGGTCTGGACCAAGCAGGGCCGCGGTCGCGTGACCGCGAAGGTGACGGTGGATGCGAGCGGCGACGGCGACGTAGCGGCCCTCGCCGGCCTGCCGACCTTCATGGGCGACAACGGCCAGGTCCAGAACCCGACGATGATCTTCCGCCTGCTGGGTGTAGACGTGCCGCGCTTCCTCGCCGCGTATGGCGAGGACTCGATTCTTGCCGAGCCCGTCATGCAGCTGATCAAGAATCTGCACAATTCGCGTGAATACGTCCTGCCGCGCGCCAAAGTATTCCTGTTCCCGACGCCGCGGCCCGGCGAGCTGCTGTGCAACGCCACGCGCATCCTCGGACGCGACGGGCGCGAACTGAACCCGATGCTCGTCAAGGACATCACGGAGGCGGAGATCGAAGGCCGCAAGCAGGTGCGCGAATACGCCCGCTTCTTCCGCGACCGCTTCGCCGGCTGCGAGAATGCCTTCGTCAACGACACCGGCGTGCAGGTTGGCGTACGGCAGACGCGGCAGGTTCAGGGCGTCGCCACCTTGCGCAACGAGGACGTGCTGTCGCGCCGCAAGCAGCGCACGGGTGTCGCGCGCTCGCCCTGGCCGATCGAGCTGCACAAGGGCGACAAGCCGCGGCTCGAATGGCTGATCGAGGATTACTACGAGGTGCCGTACGAGTGCTTCGTGCCGCAGCGCGGCGAGTCGCTGCTCGTCGCCGGGCGCTGCCTGTCCGCCGAGCACGAGGCGATGGCTTCCGCGCGCGTCACCGGCCCTTGCTTCGCCTACGGTCAGGCCGTCGGCC
>DATAAP010000525.1:0-2158 GCA_036260035.1 Alphaproteobacteria bacterium
TAACGCCCTTGTCATCGCAGGCGGTGACCGCTTTGCCGAGCCGGACTTCCACACCGAGCTTCTCCAGCGACCGGCGCGCCACTCCGGACAGCGTTTCCGGAAACGACAGGAGGATCCGCGGCGCGGCTTCGATGAGGACAATGCGCGCGGCCTTCGGATCGATGTGCCTGAAATCGCGGCTGAGCGCCTTGTGCGCGAGTTCGGCGACCGCGCCCGCCATCTCGACCCCGGTCGGCCCGCCACCGACAATGACGAAGGTCAGCAGGCGGCGACGCTCGGCCGCGTCGTCGGTTGCTTCCGCGCGCTCGAAGGCGAGCAGCACGCGGCGGCGGATCTCAGTTGCGTCCTCGATCTTCTTGAGTCCGGGCGCATAGTTCTCCCACTCGTCATGACCGAAATACGCGTGACGCGCGCCGGTCGCTGGAGAAGCTCGGTGTGGAAGTCCGGCTCGGCAAAGCGGTCACCGCCTGCGATGACAAGGGCGTTATGGTCGCCGACGAGCGGATCGAGTCGGCGACCGTCATCTGGGGTGCCGGCGTCGCCGCATCGCCGGCGGCGCGCTGGTTGGGTGCCGAAAAGGACCGCGTCGGCCGCGTCAAGGTCAACCGCGACCTGTCGCTGCCCGGCCATGCCAACGTGTTCGTGATCGGCGACACCGCGGCGGCCGAGGATGAAGCTGGCAAGATCCTACCCGGCGTGGCCCCGGTCGCCAAACAGCAGGGCGCCTATGTGGCGCGCGCGATCAAGGCGCGACTGCGCGGTGAGCAGATCGCGCCCTTCCACTACCGCAACTACGGCAATCTGGCGACGATCGGGCGCAAATCGGCGGTCGCCGATTTCGGCTGGCTGCGCCTGAGCGGGTTCCTCGCCTGGCTGCTCTGGGGCGCCGTCCACATCGCTTTTCTGATCGGCTTCCGTAACCGCATCGCTGTGCTGCTGGAATGGATTTGGGCATATGTGACCTTCCAGCGCGGCGCGCGACTCATCACTGGCGACGTGGATCGCGACTAGGCGTCCTCCAGCACTGACAGCTCGCCCCATTTGTAAGCGCGGATATCGCGCACAAAATTGGCGACGGCCGGCGAGAAGCGCCGCCCCGCGACCTTCACCAAGGACACGTCGCGCACGATATCAGGCTCGGTGATTGGCCGGATCACGAGGGCTGGTGCGGCCGGCAGGAATTCCGGCATGACGCAAAAGCCCATCCCCGCGGCCGTCATGGTCTGGATCCAGTCGTCGCGCTCGCTGCGGAAGACAACGCGCACGTCGATGCCGCGCTCCTCGCGCAGTTTGCGGATATGGTCGCGGAACTCGCAGTTCACGCGCGACAGATAGCTTTCACCTTCAACGTCGGTGAGCCGCACGGCATTCTGCCTCTCGAACCGGTGGCCGGGCGCCACCGCGATGACGAAGCGCTCCTTATAGAGCCGCATCACGTCGAACCGCTCGCCGAACGGCTCGGGCTGGGCCACCACGGCGACGTCGAGCGTGCCTTCCTCGAGGAGCTGCGTCAGCCTCTGTGGCGTGCCTTCTGTAATTGAGATCTCGATGCCGGGGTTGCGGCTCTGGAATTCCGAAAGGAAGCTCACGAAGCGCTGCGGCCCGACGGTGCACATAACGCCGAGATTGAGCGGCGCGTTCTCGAGCTTGAGGAAGCTCTTCGCCGTCGTCCGCGCCGTCTCGGTCTGATGGAAGACCTGCTCGAGATGCGGGCGCATCAGGCGGCCCAGATCAGTGAGGTGGGTCAGGTTGCGCTCGCGCCGGAACAACAAGCCGCCGAGTTCTTCCTCGAGCTTCTGGATGGCGCGGGTGAGGGCAGGCTGTGAGACGTTGCAGAGCTCCGCGGCGCGCGTGAAGTTGAGCGTGTCGCAGACCGAGAGGAAATAGCGGATCTGGTGCATTTCCATGGCGTTGGCGCCCCCTGCGCTGCGATAGCCCGGACGTATCGAAATAATAACGACTCAGCATTTCCGCTCAACCGATTCCGGCGTCAGTCTCGATCCTGTGATCGCGGCGTCCTCGCGCCGCTGCATCCGAATCGGAGATTGCAACGAATGCCGGTGATACGCCCGCATTCCAACCAGAGAGACCGCCACATGAACATGATGCAGGCAGCACCCCGGCCTTTCGTCGAGATGGCGCCAGCGCTGAAGGGTCG
>DATAAP010000526.1:0-5420 GCA_036260035.1 Alphaproteobacteria bacterium
CGCCGGCGCGCCGCCGGATGAGCGGCGGCGCGGGCCCGGCCGGGTGCTAGGCCTTGGCCGCCGGACTGTGCCGCGATTGTCTGTTCTGGGCCGCCGATGCTGAAGCCGTCGCGCGCTGCCCGTCCTGCGGCAGTGCGCGGATCATCGCACATCCGGAGCTAGGCGATCTGACGCTCGCCCACATCGACTGCGACGCCTTCTATGCGTCGGTCGAGAAGCGCGACAACCCGGAGCTGAGGGACTTGCCCGTCATCGTCGGCGGTCGCAAGCGCGGCGTCGCCATGACGGCGTGCTACGTCGCGCGCAAGTACGGCGTGCATTCCGCCATGCCGATGTTCAAGGCTCTGGAGCTGTGTCCGCAGGCCGTCGTCATCCGGCCGGATATGGAGAACTATGCGCGCGTTAGCCGCCAGGTGCGCGAAATCCTCTCGACGGCGACGCCGCTGGTCGAGCCCGTGTCGCTCGACGAGGCCTATCTGGACTTGTCAGGCACGGTCGAGCTCCACGCGCGCCCGGCGGCAGCTACGCTGGCCGATCTGGCGCGGCGCATCGAGCGCGAGATCGGCATCACGGTCTCGATCGGCCTGAGCTGCAACAAGTTCCTGGCCAAGTTGGCATCTGAGATCGATAAGCCGCGCGGCTTCGGCGTGATCGGCGCGCGCGAGGCACGGGGCTATCTCGCCGGCAGGCCGGTTCGCATCATCCCAGGCGTCGGCGCGAAGATGGCGGCGCGCCTCGCCGCTGACGGGATCACGCGGATTGCCGACCTGCAGTCGCTCGGGTCCGACAGGCTAGGGCAGCGTTATGGCGCGTTCGGCCGGCGCCTCGCCCAGGTCGCGATGGGCATCGACGACCGCAAGGTCGTGCCCGACCGCGAGGCGAAGGGAATCTCCGCCGAGACCACGTTCGAGCGCGACCTGAGCACGGCGGCGGAGCTGCAGCCCGAGCTCTGGCGGTTGTGCGAGCGCGTGTCCGAGCGGCTGAAGAAGGCGGAGCTTGCCGGCGCCACGGTCGTCCTGAAGCTGAAGACGCACGACTTCCGGATCCTGACCCGGCGGAAGGGGCTGGGGCGGCCGACGCAGTACGCGGACGTCCTCTACCACGCAGCGGCCGAGCTGCTAGCGCCCGAAACGGGCCGGCATCGCTACCGCCTGATCGGCGTCGGCGCGGCCGACCTCGTCGAACTCGACGCGATCGAGCCCGAGCTCTTCGGCGTCGTCTCAGCGCCACGCGCGCGGGTCGAGCAGGTCTTGGATGAGGTGCGGGCCCGATTCGGCCGCGACAGTATCGGCAAGGGGCGCGGCCTGCGGCCACCGCCGTCACGCCGCTGACGGCTCCGCCTTGCCGCCGCTCCGCGGATTGCGTATGGTCCGGCGTTCTCTATCACGATCCGGCCCAACCCCGGGGCCGCCAGCCAAGTCGCCATGGCGGGTGAATGACACCGCAGGAACTCCTGACCACCCTCGCAAGCCACGAGAAGTGGCTTGCGCAGAAAGCCGGCGGTACCCGGGCCAATCTCACCTTGAAGGACTTGCAGGGCGTCACCCTCAGCAAGGCAAATCTGCGCGCGGCCAAGTTTTCGGGCGCTAACCTTTCCCGGGCGATCCTCAGTGGCGCTATTCTTACCGAAGCCGATCTCTTCGCAGCCAATCTCGACCGGGCCGATCTCACCAACGCGAATGTGAGCCGTGCCGACTTGCGAGGCGCCTATCTGCGTGGCGCCAAGCTGAAAGGCGCCAATCTGCGCCAGGCTGATTTGCGCGGCGGTACGCTGCTCAATGCGCAGCAGGGCATGCGCGTCGTCGCTTCGGACCTGCAGGGCGCCGAGCTGGATGAGGCGGTGCTCTCCAAGGCGAACGTCACCGGCGCCGATCTTTCGAACGCCCATCTGAACGATGCCGATTGCTCCGGTGCCCGCATGACCGGCTGCAATTTCGCCGGAGCGTCGATGCAGAAGGCGAATCTCAGCAACGCCGATCTCAAGGGCGTGAACCTCGCGAAGGCGGATCTGAGCAATGCCAATCTGCGCGGCGCGGATCTGACAGGAGCGGTTGTCGACGGCGCCGATCTGAGCGGCGCCGACCTTCTCGGCGCTACGATCGACGGCATCGATTTCAGCGGCGCCAATCTTGAAGGCGCTAACATCGCCAAGCCCGCCGAGGCGTTCTCGAGCTTGATCCAGAAGCTGCTGCGCGAGCACCAGGAATGGATTCGCACCGACGGCGCGTCCGGCGCCCGCGCCGACATGACCGATGCGGATCTTGAGCACATCGATCTCAGCACCGTGAACCTCAGCGGCGCCAGTCTGCGCGGCGCGAAGCTGAAAGGCGCGCGGCTCAAGGGCACATGGATGATCATGACGGACCTTGCCGGGTCCGATCTGCGCGGCGCCGATCTTACGAACGCCAATCTCGACGGCATCAACCTGTCGAACTCGAATTTGAGCAGTGCCGTGCTCAAATCCGCCAGCCTCAACGCGGTTGACATGAAGGGACCCGACGGCAAGCCGACCGGCCGCTTGTGGCCGGCCAACCTGACCAACTGCAATCTTACCGAGGCCGATCTCACCGGCGCCCATCTGCGCCATGCCAATCTCACCGATGCCAATCTTTCCAAGGCTGTGCTGCGCGAAGCGATCCTGATGGATGCCAACCTGGAAAATGCGCAACTCGATGGCGCCATCACGGAAGGCGCGACCCTACCGAGGACCTGATGGCGCTCATCACCTATCTCACCCGCATCCAATTCGATTTCGGTGCGATCAAGCTGCTGCCGGATGAGCTGAAGCTGCTTTGTATCAAGCGGCCGCTCATCGTCACGGACAAGGGCGTGGTCGCAGCGGGACTGGCGGAGCGCGTACAGGCGGCGATGGGCATGGCTCCGGCCGGGCTCTACGACAAGACGCCGGCCAATCCGACCGAGCGGGCGAGCGTCGAAGCGGCGGCCCTGTATAAATCAGTCGGGGCCGACGGCATCATTGCGATCGGCGGCGGTTCGTCGATGGACCTTGCGAAGGCCGTCGCCCTGCTGGCAACTCACGAGGGTCCGCTGCGCCAGTACGCCATGGTCGAGGGCGGCGTGCCGCGCATCACCCCGAAGGTGGCGCCGGTCGTCGCGATCCCGACCACCGCGGGTACTGGCAGCGAAGTGGGCCGCGGCGCGGTGATCGTCTTCGACGACCATCGCAAGCTCGGCGTCATTTCGCCGAACCTGATTCCACGCCTGGCGCTGTGCGATCCCGAACTGACCATCGGCCTGCCGCCGGCGCTGACGGCCGCGACCGGGGTCGATGCGTTCGCGCATTGCATCGAAACATTCCTGTCGCCGGTCATCAATCCGCCGGCCGAGGCCATTGCGCTCGACGGCGGCATGCGTGTCGTGAAGTATCTGGAGCGCGCGGTCGCGAATGGCGGCGACCGCGAGGCGCGCTGGAACATGATGATGGCGGCGATGGAGGGAGCGATGGCCTTCCAGAAAGGCCTCGGTGCCGTGCACGCGATGTCGCACCCGCTGGGCGGCCTACCAGGCGTCACGCTCCATCACGGCACGCTCAACGCGGTCGTCATGCCGGCCGTGCTGCGCTTCAACGAGGGGCATGTCGGCGACAAGTACGACCGGCTGCGCCAGGCCTTCGGTCTGAAGCCGAATGCCGACCTCGCGCGGTTCGTCGAGGACATGAATGCCCGGCTCGGCCTGCCGAAAAATCTAAGCGCGATGGGCGTCACCGCAGCGCAGATCACCGGCCTCGTTGGGCCTGCGCTCGCCGACCATTGCGCGGCGACCAATCCGCGCAAGCTGACCGCGCCCGATATGGAAGGCCTGTTCCGGGCTGCCCTGAACTAGGCGCTCAGAAGCTCGCAAGCTGCGGCTTCACGCGCTTGCGCGGCTGCGTCGTCGGGTTCGCGGCCTTGGGCGAGGGATTTTCCGGCGTCAGGGGTGCGCAGACGACGGTTAACTGGTCGCGGCCAGTCGACGGCCCGGCGCCGCAGGCGTGCAGCTCGCCCGTCGCCGTGTTCAGGCGCCACAGCACGCTGTCGGCGACCACGATCTGATACATGCCGACCGGCAATGCAGCGCCGGCGCCTGTCACGATTCCCGACAGATGTGTCGGCGATTCGTCGACGCGGGCGCCTTGGTAAACGGGTTCGGCCCGCAGCATCAGCAACGCGGCTGACAATGCGCCCGATGCTAACCCCAGCCCGAGCAAGAAGAAATCGCGGCCGGTTGCTTTCGAATTCCAGAAACTCTCACGCGCTGCAGCCATTCTTGGCCTCCCGATGCGGTGCTTCTGCCGGTTATCTCCGCAAGAGTCGGGCCAAGCGGCGGTCCGCTTGCGGTGCTATTAACCAAGCGCCTAGAGTGCCGTATCGATTTAACTAGCAGCGCACTTTCATGGACGGCTCGGATAACGCTCGCCGCACGCAGAACGCATCGCAGCTTCGCTCGCGGATCACGACTCAAGGCCTGGACCGCGCACCGCACCGCGCCTTTCTGCGCGGCATGGGTCTTTCCGACGAGGACATCGGCAAGCCCTTCATCGGCGTGATGAGCACGCACGGCGAAGTGACGCCGTGCTCGATGACGCTCGGGCCGCAGGCCGAGGAAGCGAAAGCGGGGGTGGGTGCTGCCGGCGGCGTCGGCCGGCTCTTCACGACTATCTCCGTCTCCGATGGCCTGTCGATGAATCACCTCGGCATGCGCTTCAGCTTGGTCTCGCGCGAGCTGATCGCGGATTCGATCGAGGCAGTCGTGCGCGCGCATGCCTATGACGGGCTGGTCGGCTTCGCCGGGTGCGACAAGACCCTGCCGGCGGTGATGATGGGCATGGTCCGCTGCAACGTGCCGTCGGTGTTCCAGTATGGCGGCAGCGCCCTGCCGGGACGCTGGCGCGGGCGCGACGTGACGGTGCTGGACGCCTATGAAGGCGTCGGCGCTGTCATGACGGGCCAGATGACGGAGGCAGAGCTGGATGAGCTGGAGCGCGCGTGCCTGCCGTCGATCGGCTCCTGCGCGGGCCAGTTCACGGCGAACACCATGGCGATGGTGTCCGAAGCACTCGGGCTCGCGCTGCCTGGCTCCGCGATGATGCCGGGCGTGGATGCACAGCGTCCGGCATTGGCCCGCAAGGCGGGCGAAACGGTGATGCGGCTGCTGCGCGACGGCGGACCGCTGCCGCGCGACCTCGTGACGCGCGAGAGCCTGGAGAATGCCTGCGCCGTCGTCGCGGCCACGGGCGGCTCGACAAACGCGGCGTTGCACCTGCCGGCGATCGCTCATGAGGCCGGGATCCGATTCACCCTTGACGATGTCGCCGCGGTCTTCGACCGCACGCCGCTGCTCGCCGACCTGAAGCCAGGCGGCAAGTTCCTGGCGCTTGACGTGCACCGGATCGGCGGCGCGCAGGTTGTGCTGCGGGCGCT
>DATAAP010000527.1:0-2687 GCA_036260035.1 Alphaproteobacteria bacterium
ATCAGCGGGTAAGTGAAGACCAGCGCCAGCGACAGGACGCCCAGCCAGATCGCGGTCGCGCTCAGACTCAGCAGGATGAGCAGGCCTACCAGGAGCTGGGCGAGCAGGAACGCGACAGCCTGCCGCACGCTCACAGCGCCCGAAGGGATCGGCCGGTCCGCGGTGCGCGCGACGCGCGCGTCGAAATCGCGGTCGACGATGTCGTTATAGGTGCAGCCGGCGCCGCGCATGACGATGGCGCCGAGCGCGAAGATTGCCATCAGCATCAGGCTCGGCCAGTCCGGCGTGGCGAGCGCGATGCCCCACCAGCACGGGAACAGCAGCAGCCAGGTGCCGATCGGCCGGTCGAGCCGCGCCAGCCGCGCATAGGGACGCAGCGCCGGCGGGGCGAGCCGGTCGACCCAGCCGCCCTTCGGGATGTCGCTCGCGCTTGTGCCTGTCACTTGGGCCATGTGTAGTGCTAGACGATGCCCTGCATGGCGAATCGAATGCAATCGGCTCCTGGAAGTGGCGGCAATCCTTGAACGCGTCCTCTGACCGCGTCGCCACGCGCCTCTTCGTTGACGCAGCGCTCGACGTGCCGACGCTCGGTCTCGATGCGCCGCGCACGCATTACCTGCGCCATGTGCTGCGGCTGGAGAAGGGTGACCGCATCGCGCTGTTCAACGGGCGCGACGGGGAGTACGCGGCGCGCATCGAAGGCTTCGGCAAGACATGGGCGAGTGTGGCTATCGAGGGCCGCCGCCGCGAGCAGACCAGCGAGCCCGACGTCTGGTTCCTCTTCGCGCCGATCAAGCGCGCGCGGCTCGACTTCATGGTCGAGAAGGCGACCGAGCTCGGCGCATCCGCGGTGTGGCCGGTCTTCACGCGTCACACGATCGTCACGCGCGTCAACAACGAGCGGCTGCGCGCCACCGCGATCGAGGCGGCCGAGCAGTGCGAGCGGCTTACCGTCCCGAAACTACTTACTCCTTCGACACTCGATGAGGCGCTCGCCACATGGCCGCGCGATCGGCGGCTAATTCTGTGCGACGAGTCCGGCGCCGGAGGGCCGATCGTCGACGTCCTCAGCAAGATCGATACCATGCAACCGCATGCGATCCTGACAGGGCCGGAGGGCGGATTTGCACGCGCTGAGCTTGACGCGCTGCATGATCTTTCGTTTGTTACGCCCGTCGGGCTGGGTCCGCGCGTCCTGCGTGCCGACACCGCGGCGCTCGCGGCCCTGGCGATCTTCCAGGCGGTTTCCCACGACCGCCTCAAATCGCCGCCGCCGCGGTTCAAACCAATCGGCTAACAGCGAGTCTTCATGTCCGGGGTTCCTACGTCACGCGGCGCGCCGATCACCGACCGCCGTCAATTGGTCGAATATCTTGCCAGCGGTGAAAAGCCCAAGGCGGCCTGGCGCATCGGCACCGAGCACGAGAAGTTCGTCTATCGCCTCGATAACCTGCGCCCGCTGCCCTATGACGGCGAAATCGCGAGCATCAAGAACATGCTGCTCGGCCTCACGCGCTTCGGCTGGAAGCCGGTCGCCGAGAACGGCAACGTCATCGCGCTCAGCAGCGAGACCTGCAGCGTGACGCTCGAGCCGGGCGGGCAGTTCGAATTGTCGGGCGCGCCGCTCGAGACGATCCATCAGACCTGCGACGAGGTGAACAAGCATCTCGCCGAGTGCAAGATCGTGGCCTCGGAGCTCGGCGCCGGCCTGCTCGGCATGGGCTTCAATCCCAAGTGGCGGCGCGAGGACATCCCCTGGATGCCCAAGGGCCGCTACAAGATCATGCGCGAGTACATGCCAAAGAAGGGCAAGCTCGGCCTCGACATGATGCTGCGCACCTGCACCGTGCAGGTGAATCTCGACTACGAATCCGAAGCGGATATGGTGAAGAAGTTCCGCGTCAGCCTGGCGTTGCAGCCGGTGGCGACGGCGCTCTACGCCAATTCGCCCTTCACCGAGGGCAAGCCGAACGGCTTCCTGTCCTATCGCAGCCATATCTGGACCGACACCGATCCGGACCGCAGCGGCATGCTGCCCTTTGTCTTCGAGCCGGGCTTCGGCTACGAGCGCTATGTCGACTACATTCTCGACGTGCCGATGTACTTCGCCTATCGCGATGGCCAATACGTCGACGTCAGCGGCCGCTCGTTCCGCGACTTCATGGCCGGCCGGCTGCACAACTTCGTCGGCGAAGTGCCGACGATCGGCGACTTCACGGATCATTTGACGACCGCGTTTCCGGAAGTCCGGCTCAAGAAGTATCTAGAGATGCGCGGCGCCGACAGCGGGCGCTGGAACACGCTTTGCGGCCTGCCCGCGCTATGGGTGGGGCTGCTCTACGACTCAACCGCGCTCGACGCCGCGTGGGATCTCGTCAAGGATTGGACGACGGAGGAGCACGCGCAGCTTCGTCGCGATGTGCCGCGCTACGCACTCAAGACGCCATTCCGCAGCAGTAACTTGCAGCAGATCGCAATCGAGATGGTCGGCATCGCGCGCGAGGGGCTGCGCGCGCGCAAGCGCATGAACCGCATGGGCGACGCCGACGAGACGCACTTCCTTAACACGATCACCGAGATCGCCGCGACCGGCCGCACCCGGGCCGAAGAGAAGCTCGATCGCTTCCACAGCGCGTGGAACGGCGTGGTCGACCCGGTCTTCATGGAGTTCGCTTACTAGGCGGGTT
>DATAAP010000528.1:0-4986 GCA_036260035.1 Alphaproteobacteria bacterium
ATGCTCGTGCGGGTGCACATGCCCATGGGCATGCAGGTGGCGATGCGCAGTGTGCTTAGGTCCGTTCGGGCCGTCAGCGATCGGCGTCACCCTCCCGGTCTGAAGGTTTACGGCGGTAGCCGTCGCCCCGTCATCGCAGCCGCATATTTCGCACATCAGGCAACCTCATCCAGTTCCATAGATTTGATGTTCAGCTCCTCGCCGGCGACATGGATCAGGCGCCGCGAGCCGCAGGCGCACGCGGCAATGAGCGTGAGCACCGGAAACTCCGCGCCGCAAGCAACGCACCGCGCCCGGCCTTCGATCTCCCGGATGTCGAGGCTGGCGCCCTCGAGCGACGTGCCCTGCACGACAGCATCGAAGCAGAAGGAGATCGCGTCGGGAACCACCCCTGAAAGCTTTCCGATCTCCAGCACGACGCGACGCACGCGTCGCCCCTCGGCGGCTTCGCTGACGACCGCCACGATATTCCGGCTGATTCCGAGCTCGTGCATGGCGCTTCAGCAGATTCGCGGCAACTGATCGCCTACGAGCATGTCCAGCACGCGACGACCGCTCGAAACGGTGCGGACAGTGACGCGGCCCGCCTCACCGTCGGTGACGCGGCCGACAATCGCAGCGTGCCGGCCAAGCGGGTGGGCCCGCAGCGCGGCCAGGGCGGCGTCCGATTGGTCATCCGGCACAATCGCCACGAGCTTGCCTTCGTTGGCCAGGTACAGCGGGTCGAGTCCGAGGATCTCGCAAAAAGCCCTCACCTCGCCGCGGATCGGCAGACTGCGCTCGTCGATCTCGATCCCAGTCGCGGAGGCCTCGGCGATTTCGTTGAACACGGTCGCAGCGCCGCCGCGCGTCGCATCGCGAAGGCAGCGCACGCCCGGTGCTGCCGCGAGCAGCACGTCGACAAGATCGTGCAAGGCGCCGCAGTCGCTGGTGATCGGCGACCGCAACGCCAGTTCGCCCCGCGCTTCCAGAATCGCCGCTCCATGGTCGCCAAGCACGCCGTTGACGAGCACCGCGTCCCCGGGGCGCGCTTGCTGCACGCCGAGCTGTACGCCGAGCCGAATCACACCGATGCCCGACGTTGTGATGAATAGCTTGTCGCAAGCGCCCTTGTTCACGACCTTCGTGTCGCCGGTGACGATCTGCACGCCGGCTTCGGCAGCGGTCTGCGCCATGGATTGTGCGACACGCCGAAGGAGATCGACCGGCGTACCTTCTTCGACAATCACAGCGCAGGAGAGATAGAGCGGCACGGCTCCGCCCACGGCAAGGTCGTTGATGGTCCCGCAGACCGCGAGTTTGCCGATGTCGTCGCCAGGGAAGAACAAAGGATCGACGACGAATGCGTCGGTGGTGAACGCGAGCCGGTCTCCCTTAGCGGCAAGCGCCGCGATGTCGAATCGCGCTTGGTCCTCCAAGGGCGTACGCGACGCACCGTCGAAGCTTGCGATGAAGACGTCGTCGATCAGGTCCTTCATGGCCCGGCCGCCGGCGCCATGCGCCAGAGTGACGGCTCCACCGTGCACCTTACCGAGGGCCCGCCCCGCGCGCAGCACAGCTGCATTCATGCAGCACCCGCCTTCCTGACGCCGCCATACTGGAAGTAAGCCGCGCACGCCCCCTCGGAAGAGACCATCAGGGCGCCGAGTGGGCTGTCCGGCGTGCACGCCGTTCCGAACACCTTACATTGATACGGCTTGATGACGCCCTTGAGCACCTCGCCACATTGGCAGGATTTCGGATCGGGAATGCTGACATTGGGCACGGCGAATTTCCGCTCGGCATCGAAGCGCGCATAGGCATCGCGGATTCGCACGCCGGAATAGTCGATCGAGCCGAGGCCCCGCCATTCGAAGAACGGGCGGATCTCATAGACGCTGGCGATCGCCCGGAGCGCTGCTGCGTTGCCGCCCGCGGACGCGACGCGCGCGTACTGGTTCTCGACCTCGGACCGACTGTCCTTGATCTGCCTCAACACCATCCAGATCGACTGCAGAATGTCGACCGGCTCGAAGCCGGAAACGACGAGCGGCTTTCCGTAATGCCGGGCGATGAACTCATATGGCGCCGTGCCGATCACCATCGACACATGGCCGGGCCCGAGAAAGCCGTCGATCTGGACGTCGGGGCTGTCGAGGATCGCCTTGATCGTCGGCACGATGGTGATGTGGTTGCAGAATACGGAGAAATTCTCAATGCCGTCGCTTTCTGCCTCCAGAATGGTCAGCGCGGTCGACGGCATGGTGGTCTCGAAGCCGAGCCCGAAGAACACGATCTCTTTGTTGGGATTTCGCCGCGCGAGCGCCAGAGCATCCATCGGAGAATAGACCATCCGGATGTCTGCGCCGGCGGCCTTTGCCTGCAACAGGCTCTTGCGCGAGCCGGGCACGCGCATCGCATCGCCAAAGGTCGTGAGAATCACGTTCGGCTGCTCGGCAATGGCGACGCAGTCGTCGATCCGTCCCATCGGCAGCACGCACACCGGGCAGCCCGGGCCGTGGACGAGCTCGAGCTGCCTCGGCAGCATGCCCTCAAGCCCGTAGCGGAAGATCGAGTGCGTATGCCCGCCGCACACTTCCATGATGTGGATGGATTTGCCGGCGGCGAGGCCCATGCCGGCAACCAGGTCTTCGATCGCGGCGAGGAGGCCGGCAGCACTCCGGCCATCGCGGAACTCGTCCACGTACTTCATGGGACCGCACCTTGTCTTGCGGCTGAACCGCGTTCGTCCGCCAGCAGCGTGTGCACGAGATCCCACAGGATGTGGTACGCCGTGACGTGGCATTCCTGGACGCGATGAATAGAGGGCGACCTTGCGACCAGGCAGTGCTCGACCACGCCCGAACTCTTCATCCAGCCGCCATCGCCGCCGCTGAGTCCGATCGTGACGACTCCCATCTCCTTGGCCTTGCGGAATGCGGCGATGAGATTCGCCGAGTTGCCGCTGGTAGAGATGCCGATCAGCGCATCGCCGGCGCGGCCCTGAGCGACGAGCTGGCGAACGAAGACATGCTCGAATCCCAGGTCGTTTCCGACCGCCGAGATCATGGCGAGATCGGCGGCGAGATTGACGGCCGTCAGCGCCGGCCGTCCCGTCGTGACCGGGTGAAGGAACTCGACGACGACATGCGCGGCATCGCAGCTTGATCCGCCATTCCCCATGGCGAAGAGGCGGCCGCCGCGGCGGTAGACGCCGGCGAGTGCCTTGGCTGCCCCGATCAGACCCGGCGCCTGCTGCGTGAAGAAAGCCTCGTTCGCGGCACGCGACTCCTGCGCTTTCCGGGCGACAGAATCGAGCAGCGCCGCGTCCAGATCGGCGGCCTTGGGCGAGCCGTGCAGGAACGGGTATAGGCTCTTGAGGTCCTGTTCGACAGCCATAGGCGTCTATCCGGCGCCCGATTGGCGGATCGCGTCAAGCTCGGCCTGCGCGTCGCCCAGCTCCCTCAGGATGCGCAAGGTTTCCTGCGCTTGCTGGTCGTCGATACGCGCCATGGCGAACCCGACATGGATGAGGACCCATTCGCCAACGCAGCTATCCACCGGGTGCGCATCATCCACGATGCAGGCGAGATTGATCTGCCGCTTGACGCCGCCTACGTCGACCGTGGCGAGTTTGCGCGCTGCATCGTCGATGCTCACGATTCGGCCGGGAATTCCGAGGCACATCGACGTGACGTTACCGTAAGCCGCCGGCGAGAAGGCGGGCGGCGCCGATTGCGGCCTGACCAAGCGAGATGCCGCCGTCGTTCGGAGGCACCTCGTGGTGGCGCAGGACCGTGAAATCCTCGGCCTCCAGGCGACGGACGGTCTCATTGAACAAGATCTCATTCTGGAAGCAGCCGCCCGAAAGCGCCACGGTATCATAGCGCAGCTTCGCCTCGCTGCCGCGCCCGGACAGCTTCACGGCCATGGCGGCGATCGCACGCGCCAATCCCTTGTGGAAGCGCGCGGCCGTGACCGGCGCCGGCGTACGCAGGACTAGGTCGCCGAGCGTGGCGCGCCACATCGCCAACGGCTCGATGTAGGGGAGCCCTGAGCCGCGCAGCGTGGGGAACGTGAACGGATAGGCAAGATCGTCGTCCTCGGACATCGCCTCTTCGTCAACGATCGCTTCCAGGCGCGCTGCCGCTTCGCCCTCATATCTCTGCCGGTCGCGGCAAATATCCAGCGCCGCGGCAAATGCGTCGAACAGCCTGCCACAGGACGACGCCAGCGGCGCGTTGATCCGCTTGTCGGCCATTGCATCGAGCGTGGCGCGGGGTTTCGCGTGCAGGTATCCGAACAAGTCGAGCTCGGCGAAATTCATCGCTAACTCCGCCCAGCCCATTTCCGCCATCAGATGCGCATAGAGATTGCGCCAGGGCTCGCGGATGGCTTGCACGCCGCCAAGCATCGGCACCGGCTTGAAGGCGCCGAGTCTCTGCGCTCCTACGTAGTCGGCCAGCAGAAATTCGCCGCCCCAGAATGTTCCGTCCTCGCCCCATCCCAGCCCGTCGAGCACAATGCCGAGAACGGGCGGGGCGGAGAGCGGTCGGCCATTTTCCGCCAGGCATGCGGCGACATGCGCGTGGTGGTGCTGCACCTCGATCAATGTGAACCCTTGCGCGCGGGCCTGATCGCGGGCGAGCTTCGCCGCCACGTATTCGGGGTGCAGGTCGGACACCAGCGCCATCGGCTTGTGGTCGAAGAGATCAGCATAGAGCCGAAGATTGCGGCGGAAATCGTCAAAGGCGGACGCATTCTCGAGATCGCCCTGATGCTGCGACAAAATCGCGTGTCCGTCTTTGATGATGCAGAAGGTGGATTTCAGCTCGCCGCCGAACGCCAGCAGCTCGGGCGCCCGCTCGAACCCGGCAGGCAGCGTGATGGAACTCGGCGCCCAGCCGCGCGCCCTTCGCAATACACATAGCGAATCGCCGATGACTCGCACGACCGAGTCATCGACACGGTTCGCGATCCTGCGCTCGTGAAAAAGCGCATAGTCGG
>DATAAP010000529.1:0-7451 GCA_036260035.1 Alphaproteobacteria bacterium
CCAGATTTCATCTCCCAGACGCGTCTAACCGTCAGCAAGGGGCGCTGAGGAACCGGAAATGACCGCAGCTTCGCGATCAAGCCAGCCCGGCAGCCCCTTTCGAGACGCCTACTGCGCCTCGACCTTCGCGGCCTGGACGACCTCGCGCCACTTCGCGCGCTCCGCGGCGATGAAGTCGCGGAACTGGTCGGGCGTCATCGGCGACGGCACCGCCCCGACATCGGCGAGGTTCTTCTGCACCGCAGGCTGCTCGAAGATCCGCTTCACCTCGCCCGCGAGGGTCTCGACGATCGGCCGCGGCGTGCCGGCCGGTGCGAACAGGCCGTGCCACGACGTCGCATCGAAGCCGGGCAGAGTGGCGGCAACGGGAGGAATCTCCGGTGCCGTGGCGCTCGGCTCGGTGCTGGTCACGGCGAGGGCCCGCAGGGCGCCGCCGCGCGCCTGCGGCCATGCCAGCGTGATGTTGTCGAAGGCGAGATCGATATGGCCGCCTATTAGCGCGGTCATGACCTCAGCGGAGCTGCGATAGGGCACGTGCGTCATCTTGGTGCCCGTCTTGATCTGGAACAGCTCTGCGGCGAGATGCGTCGACGTGCCGACACCGGACGAGCCGTAATTGAACTTGTCGGGGTTCTTCTTGAGATAGTCGACGAGCTCGGCGACGTTTTTCGCGGGCACCTTCGGGTTGACCACCAGCATATTCGGCAGCCGCGCGATCAGGCTGACCGGCTGGAAGTCCTTTTCGCTGTCGTGCGTCAGGTTCTTGTAGATGAACGGATTGATGGCGTGCGTGCTGACCGTGCCAACCAGGAGCGTGTAGCCGTCCTTCGGCGCGCGCGCGACCGCTGCGGCACCGATGTTGCCGCCGGCACCTGCGCGGTTCTCGACAATGAAGGCGCCGCCGTACTTCTGCTGCAGGCCCTGCGAGAGGATGCGCGCGAACATGTCGGTGGTGCCGCCGGCGGTGAACGGCACGATAATGGTGACCTGCCGCGACGGCCATTCCTGCGCCTGGGCGGGTGCTACGAAAGCAAGAACGGCAAGCGTCAGGGCAGCAAGGAAACGGTGCACGGCGACTCCTCCTAGGGACGATCGGTCCGCTCCCAGCGGCCGCTCGTCCGCTTCAATGCTAAAGCACTAATGCATTACCGCTGCGATAGCAAGCAGGGCGTCGCCTTGGACCTGTCAATCTGGCAGAAAGTAATCCGGGTGGCGCTCGCGGATCTGATCGACGATCGATAGCGTGCCGGACAGATGGCGGCGCAGGATCGCCGCGGCGCCTTCGGCGTCGCCACGCGCGACGGCTGCGACGAGCGCCTCGTGATCGCGGATCACCGCTTCCATTTTTCCTGGCAGCGGCAGGTTGAGCCGCCGGAGCCGGTCGATATGGCCGCTGTGGCGGCCAACCAGGTGAAAAAGATCGGGCACGCCCGCCGCTTCGTAGAACAGCTGGTGAAAGGCGCGGTCGGCCCCGGCAAAAGCTTCGTAATCGTCGGCGCTAGACCGCAGGGCGTCAACCGCTTGGCGAAGCGTCGGTACGAAGGCGCTGTCGTGCTCCGCGGCAACACGGCGGACGGCCTCGAGCTCGATCGCGAGCCTGAGGAAATGCGCTTGCCGTGCCGCGCGAAGGTCGATCCGCGCGACCAGCGTTGCATGCTGCGGGTAGATCTCGACGAGGCCTTCCTGCTCGAGCCGCATCAGCGCGTCGCGCACCGGCGTCTGGCTTACGCCGAACTCCGCCTGCAGCGCCGCGCGGGAGAGCAGGGTGTTCGGCTTGAGCTCGAGCGACAGGATGCGGACACGCAGAGTCTCGAAAATCTGCGGCGCGACCTGTCGCGAGCGATCCAAATGTCCAGGCGTCCGTCGGAGTTGCACTGCCATCGATGACCTCGGCGCGGCATGGCGCCTTCTGGAGGGCCGCCCGCCAAGCAAAGCACATCCCATGGACTAATGCATCAGCGCCTGCGCGCACGCCTATACGCTGGTCCGCATCATCAGCTGTTCGCGCGGGATCGCCAGCGTGCAGGCCAAGCCCTCGCGTCGCCAGTCCATGCTGACGTCGCCGCCGAGCTGCCCGGTGATCATGGTCGTGATCAGCCCTGAGCCGAAGCCGCGGCGCGTCGGCGCCGCGACGGTGGGACCGCCGGTCTCGATCCAGCGGATGACGAGCCGGTCGTTATCCCAGGCCCATTCGACGCTCACCCGTCCTGCCTCTCTCGACAGGGCGCCATGCTTCGCAGCATTGGTCGCAAGCTCGTGCAGAGCCATGGCGACGGCCTGCGCCGAGGATGGCGGCAGCAGCACGGTAGGCCCGGCCACGGCGATGCGCGTGGGATCGGTGTAGGCGCCGAGTTCCTCCTCAGCCAGGCGGCGCAGATCGGCGCCGGCCCAACGGCTGTTCGCCAGCAGGGTATGCGCGCGTGCAAGGGCGTGAATGCGGCCGGAAAGGGCGGCGACGTACGCTTGAATGCTATCGGCCTTCGTTAGCCGTATGATCGCCTGGATCGTCGCCAACGCGTTCTTGGCGCGATGGTCGACCTCCGCCATCAGCAGCTTCGTGCGCGCCTCGGACATGATCCGCTCGGTGATGTCCTCGACGACGCCGATGAACTGGGCGGGATTGCCATGGCTATCGCGGACGAGCGTCACATTCGCTCGTCCCCAGATCGCGCTACCGTCCTTGCGAAGATAGCGCTTCTCGCGGTCGAAGCTCGTCACTTCGCCCTGCAGCAGCCGCTCGAATGCACCCTTATCTTCGGCGCGATGCTCCGGATGAGTGATATCATTTACTGTGAGCTGAAGGAGCTCGTCCGGCGCATATCCCAGCATCTCGCAGAAGGCGCGATTGACGCGCAGGAAGCGCCGGCTCGACGGATCGACCACGGCCTTGCCGCGGCCCGCAAATTCGAACACCGCGGCAAATTCTTGGGCGCGGTGTCGCAGCGCCGCCTCGCGCGCCCCGATCGCCTCGGCGAGTGCGTTGAATCCCGCGCCAAGCCTGCCAATCTCGAAATGCTTGTCCATGAGGGTCGCGCGCGCCGAATGATCTCCCGAAAGCCACCGGTCCAAGGTGCCGATGAGCTGAGCGAGGGGCGCCTCGATGAATCGCTTGGCGCCGAAATAGGCGAGGGCGAGCGCCAATGCGATACCGACCCCTATCAGGAGAACGCCGCGGACCGTCGCCTGATGGAGCGATGCGAATGCCGCGGCGCGGTCGACGCCATAGAGAATGAGTAAGTCGTGCGGTGGCGCCGACAGCGGTATGTAGCCGTATACCATCGGGCGGCCTTCGCCCTCGCCTGACTCATGAGTACCCGGCGCTGGCCGGTGGCGCAGGTCCGCCAGCGGCTCCGCAAGCTGCGTTCCAACGACGAGCCCGTTCGGAACCGCGGCGAGCACCGTTCCATTGCGATCTGCCAAGGCAAGCGTTGCGCCGGGCGCGAGCTGAAGGCGCGAGAGGTGGCCCTGCAAGACACCAAGCTTTAGCGCGACCCAGATGACTCCGGCGGGTTGGCCCGCTTCGTCCCGAAGCGGATAGGCGAGCTGGAGGACGTTGAGGCCGACGCTCTGGCCGACGGTGAACTCGCCTACCGTGAACTCGTTGCGATCGATTGCGCGGAAATATGGACGTCCTTTGGCACTGATCGCCGGGTTTCGCAACGGCACCGCCGTGCAGAGGATCCTGCCGCTGGTGTCGGCGGTGGCAATGTTGAGGAAGTTGGGATCTGCCTGTGTGACGCGGACGAAAAGAGGGTTGCAGGCCCCAGTGTCAGCATTGACGACCTCGGGCACCAGCGAAAGTGCGATCAGAAGATTCTTCACGCCCTCGAAGAGGCGGTTGAGGTCGCGCGCGACCGCATCGGCTTCGCGCAGCACCTGGTCATGGACTTCCGCCTGGCGCGCCGACCGCAGCGTGAACTCGTTGAACCCTAGAATGGCCACCGCCGGCAGCAGCGCGACAGCAACCAGGACCAACGCGCGCTGAAACAGCGTCATGGCGGAAGAAACTCTATAATGCGGCGACTTCCACCATTCGGTGGTCCTTGGGAAAAATCAAGCTCTGGTACGCTCGCTGCGCCGCATCGTTCGTAGCGGAGTGCCTCGTATGATGTCGTCAGCTCAGGCCCTTCAGCAGGCGCCGGCTGATCTCGAGATTGCGCTTCCACACCTTCGTCTTCCACTCGTCGGTATCGCCGTAGAAGACGCGACGCATCGCCGCCTTGATTTCGCGCGCTTGGGGGCTGCGCAGATCGCCATGGACATGCAGCCAGTTATCCGCGCGCAGCGCCTCGCGCGTCTCGTTCATCGGCGCCACGCCGTATTCGATGGCAACCGCCGCGACGCGCGCGTGCGGGATGGCCCGCTCCATGCCCATCTGGTTGATGCCGAACAGCTTGGCCGAGGCCGAGTTGCCGAGCAGCGGCGACGTCAGTTCGTCGCCGAGCCATTCTTTGGTCAACTTGAAGTTCGCGGAGCCGGGCTCCAGCCCCGTGATCAGCTCGCCATAGCCATAGGGCCCGAGCCCGGTGTGATAGTCGATCACCGCGACCTTCTGCGCGCGCGCCAGGAATCGCTTGAAGATCGCGATCAGCGTGCGGTTCGACCAGGTCGGCGCGTTGCCGCCGAAGAAGACGCCGAGCGGGTCGGAGTACTGGCCGCCTGTCACCGCAGTCTGCAGAGCCATGGCGCCTTGCTTTTCGGCATAGGCCGCGAGGCGCGCATCGGCCGCCTCGCGCACCGGCCCGGTCCATTCGCTCGGGACGATCGCGTCGCGGAGCTCCTCGTAACCATGGTTGACGGGGTAGGGCTGCGAATGGTCGACGAAGTTGCGGTTGAGGTCGACATTGTCTTCCGTAACGCGGCGGATCCAGGCGAAACCATGCGGATTGATGGCGTGGATTGCGGCAAGCGCCACCCCGCGCGGCAGCTCCTTGCTCATGCCTTCGGCGAACCATGCGGTCTGGCACAGCGACCCGCAAAAGCCCTCGACGCCATGCGTCGCGGAAAGCGTGACCAGCACACGGTCGGCGTCCTGCGGCCCCCACCAGGCGACGTCGGTGAACAGCCGTTCGGTTTCCGGCCCGCGCAGCGGGTTCTGGAATGCGGTCACGGCTGCGCCGGCGCCCTGGGCGGCAGCGAGGAAGCGGGCGCGCGCGTCGCTATAGTCGCGCGCGAAGTGCTGGGCAATGCTCATGGGGCCCCAGGGTTGTGACGCTCCTTTGTGCCTGCGCAGCGGCCCACTTGTCCAGCGAGCCGACTGCGCCGTGCCCCTTTCCACGCACGCGGTCCCGCCGCATAGTTGGGATATGCATTTTCGCACCCTCGCGTCGCTGGCGGCAGCCGCCGCCATTCTGCTCGGCGCCATATCCACCGCCGCCGATCAGAAGGATCCGCGTCTCGACCCTCTGTTCCAGCAGCTTCAAGCCAGCGCCGGCCTACAGGAGGCCCAGCTGCTGGAAGCGCAGATCTGGCTGATCTGGACGGAGGCGAAGGACGGCCCGACGGACACGCTGATGCAGCTCGGCCTTGCGGCCATGCAGAGCGGCAATCTTGCCGGCGCCCTTGAGCTGTTCGACGCCGTGACCATGCAGAAGCCGGATTTCTCGGAGGGTTGGAACAAGCGCGCCACGGTGCTGTACATGCTGGGTGCCTACGATCGGTCCGCTGAGGATGTCGGCAAGGTGCTGGAGCTGGAGCCCCGCCATTTCGGAGCTTTGGCCGGTCTCGGCCTCATCAATACCGAGCTAGACAAGACGGACGAGGCAATCGACGCCTTCGAACGCGCGCTTAAGATCCATCCGCATCTTCCAGGCGTGAAGCAGCGGCTTGAGGCGTTGAAGAAAAAGAAGCGCGACGGCGCGATTTGACGTGCTTCACGGTTGAGTGAGTAGGCTCACCCGAAGTTGACTTGCTGCGCTGCGAAGCCGGCGTCAAGGATGGCCGACATCACAAGGTGCCATGGCAATGAACATCAGGCGCAAGAAGGGGTGGGAGATTCCGGAATCCGCGGCGACGCCCGAAGCGGCATTCTTCGCGCGACGGCGGACGGTGGTTGGCGGGCTCGCCGGTGCTGCTGTTCTCGGCGCAGGGGCTGGTCTCTGGGCGCTGGGCGGCCGCGGCCTGGATGAGCCGGCGGCAGCCGAGGCTGCCGCGGCGACGCCGCCGGCTGCAGATCCATCGGCGGGTCTGTATCCGGCAATGCGCAATATGCGCTACCGGCTCGATCGCGCCCTGACGGAGGAATCCGTCGCGACCACCTATAACAATTTCTACGAGTTCGGCTCGTCAAAGAACATCTGGCAGGCGGCGCAGCGGCTCAACATCCGGCCGTGGGAGATCAAGATCGACGGCATGGTGGAGAAGCCGCGCGCGGTCGGCATCGACGACCTGCTCAAGGCGATGAAGCTTGAGGAGCGGCTCTATCGCCATCGCTGTGTGGAAGCGTGGGCCATGGCGGTGCCCTGGACCGGCTTTCCGATGAAGGATTTCGTCGACTTCGCGGCCCCGCTCTCCTCCGCCAAGTACGTGCGGATGGAGACGTTCATGGATCCTGCGATGGCGCCAGGGCAGAAGGCCGGCTGGTATCCTTGGCCCTATGTCGAGGGGTTGACGATCGACGAGGCGACGAACGAGCTAACATTGCTTGCGACCGGCATCTACGGCAAGCCGATGCCGCGGCAGATGGGCGCGCCCTTGCGGCTCGTCGTCCCGTGGAAGTATGGCTTCAAGTCGGTCAAGTCGATCGTACGGTTCAACTTCACCGACCAGCGTCCGAAGACGTTCTGGGAGGCGATCACGCCCAGCGAGTACGGCTTCTGGGCCAATGTGAACCCGAAGGTCTCGCATCCGCGCTGGAGCCAGGCCACCGAGGAGCTGATCGGCACGCAGGGCTCACGCGTTCCGACGCAGATCTTCAACGGCTATGGCGACTTCGTGGCCGGCCTGTACAAAGACCGGCAAGGCGAGCGTCTCTGGGCCTAGCGTCGATGCGCGGCGCGGCCGCGTCACGGTGCTGCGCGCGGGCGATTGAGTGCGGCGTGGATGCGCTGCGCCAGCTCCTGCTTGCCGTAGGGTTTGCTCAGGACTTCGAACGGCTCGTTCGATGCCGCGGAGCGCGCAAGGTCGCTATAGCCTGAGGCGAGCAGGATTCTAAGGTCAGGATGGCGCTTGCGGGCGCGGGTCGCGAGTTCGCGGCCATCCATTCCGCCCGGCATCACGATGTCCGTGAACAGGAGGTCGAGCGGGCGGTCGGAGTTTATGATCTCCAGCGCCGATCTCGCGTTCTCGGCCTCGATCACCGTGTAGCCGAGGCTCTTGAGGCGCGCGCTCGTCAGGTGACGCACGGCGGCATTGTCCTCCACGAGGAGGATCGATCCGAAACCGCGCGGCATCTGCGCTGATTCGGCGCCGAGAGCTGCCTGCTCCACGTCGGCAGGCGCAGGCGGCAGATA
>DATAAP010000530.1:0-3383 GCA_036260035.1 Alphaproteobacteria bacterium
GATGATTGAATCCTTTGGCAAACCCGCCTGGATCGCGCGCCAGGCCTGGCGCGGCGACATGAGGTCCGGCTGGCGCTTGCGTGAATCCTCGTTCCACGTCGTGCCGGGATCGTCCTCCTCGTGATCCATGCTCGAGAGCTGCTGCAGCCACGCCGACTTGGTCGAGTGGATGAGCGCCTTGCGCTCCTCGCGTCCCGCGTCACCCGCGGTCGGGGCGAGCTGGGCGAGGATCTGCTTCGCCACCAGCTTCGCATCGCCGCAGATGCCGACCGTAACCGGCTTGGTCAGGCCGATGCGGTCGGGATTGATGTCCACCTGGATGATCTTCGCTGTCTTCGGCCAGTAGTCGATGCCGTAACCAGGCAATGTCGAGAATGGATTGAGCCGCGTGCCGAGCGCCAGAACGACATCCGCCTTAGCGATCAGCTGCATCGCAGCCTTCGATCCGTTGTAGCCGAGCGGGCCGCAGGCGAGGCGGTGGCTACCTGGGAAACTGTCGTTGTGCTGGTAGTTCGAGCACACCGGTGCATCGAGCCGTTCGGCGAGCGCGATGCACTCGTCGATCGCATTGCCGAGCACCACGCCGGCGCCCGCCAGGATCGCCGGAAACTTCGCTTCCGACAGATATTTGGCGGCAGCCGCAACGGCCTTGGCGCCGCCCGCGGGCCGCTCGAACTCGACAACCGCCGGCAGGGTGATGTCGATCACCTGGCACCAGAAGTCGCGCGGGACATTGATCTGGGCAGGAGCCGACAGCCGCTTCGCCTTCGAGATGACGCGGTTGAGGACCTCGGCTATGCGCACCGGATCGCGCACCTCCTCCTGGTAGCAGACCATGTCGCGGAACAGCGCCATCTGCTCCACCTCCTGGAAGCCGCCTTGGCCGATCGTGCGGTTCGCCGCCTGCGGCGTGACCAGCAGCATGGGCGTGTGGTTCCAATAGGCGGTCTTGATGGCGGTGACGAAGCCGGTGACGCCTGGACCGTTCTGCGCGATCGCCATCGCCATCTTGCCGGTCGAGCGCGTGTAGCCGTCGCAGATCAGTCCGCCATTGGTCTCGTGCGCGACGTCCCAGAACGTGATCCCCGCTTTCGGGAACAGGTCGGAGATCGGCATGAATGCCGAACCGATGATGCCGAAGGCATGCTCGATGCCGTGCATCTGCAGCACCTTCACGAAGGCTTCTTCCGTCGTCATCCGCATCGCGTTTGCATCTCCCCGTAAGGATCGCCCGCTGCACACCAGAGCCTTTGAAGACCGCTTCGACCGGCCCGAGGTGCCGCGCACGCACCGAGCGCAGAGTCTGCCTTACCAAAGCCCCTGGTCATGTTTAAATGAAACAGGCCGTTCCATTTTTTGCCATGTCGATGTGACGCCGTCAACGGCGACCCGCGCCTGCTTCTCAAGCACCATCTTATGCCGGAGCGATCAACCGATAGTAGCAGATATATCGGGGAGAGGCCTGGACGATACCATTCTGATGAGGAATCGCGAAGCACCTCGGCACCCTGCCGATCGGCGCCAAGCGCGACGGGCGCGCGGACATTCCCGAGGTCAACGAGCGCGGCCTTGCAACTTGTATTCGAATTGCGCCGGAATAGCTTAATATGCGGGCGTGCGAGCGTCTCTCGACCCCTTGGCGGCGACCTACGATCCCGTCCTGGTCGCCCTGTCGATTCTTGTAGCGTGCGCCGGGGCCTACACGGCCTTGGTGGTTGCCGCGCGCCTGTCGACGAAGCGCGACACCGATGCCTGGATCTGGCGAGCTGCCAGCGCAGTCACGATGGGCGGAGGCATCTGGTCGATGCACTTCGTCGGCATGCTCGCTTTCACCGTTCCGGTCCCGGTCGCGTACGATCTAGGACTGACGCTCCTATCGCTGGTGCTGCCCATGCTGGTGACGGGCGTCGGATTCTACGTAGTCGGCACGCGGGGAACCGCGCCGCGCTACCTGCTGACTTCGGGCGTCTTCATGGGTCTGGGAATCGTGTCGATGCACTACACCGGCATGGCCGCGATGGACATGCCGGCCACGATCGCGTGGCGCATTGAGTACGTTATTGCTTCGATTCTGATCGCGATCGCGGCGTCAATCGCCGCGCTGTGGCTCGCTTTCCGCCTCGAAGGCACTTGGCGCCGTGTTGGCGCCGCAGCCATGATGGGTGCAGCCGTGTCGGGCATGCACTACACGGCGATGGCCGCGGCCCACTTTCATGCGACGGCGCCGATCGATGCGGCGGCCGTAATCGTGTTCTTCCTGGCGCTCGTCTCGGCGATCCTGGACAGGATCGCAACGACCCTTCCCGCGCCGGCACGCGGCGCGGTGAGCGCGCGCACGACTATCCTGCTGGTCATCGGATTCTTCGCGACCGTCACCACCATCGCATGGGGGCTGATCGCGTGGACCGACCACAACGAGACGCTCGCGCGGGCAGCCGCAATCACGCGAAGCTCCACGCAGCTCCTGGCCGAGCACGTGCACCGCACGGTGGGCGAGGCCGATCTCGTTCTGCGCCGCGTCGAACGGTTGCTCGAACGTGCCGGAACCGCCGGGCTCAACCAACCGGATTTCCTCGCGCAGCTCCTCGAGGAGACGCGGGAAATCGCCGGTATCGGCTCGGTCCTGGTGACGGACGCGAACAGCAAGATCCTCTTCAGCACCGATACAACGCAGATCGGCATGACGATGCCCAGTGGCGTGCGCATCACGCTCGATGCTGGCAATCGGCGCGAGTTCGCGATCACCGGCCCGGTCCAGCACGCGGGCTCCGATCAACAGCAGTTCGTGTTTATGCGGCCGCGGGCGCCCGGAGGGCGCTTCGATCGCGTGCTTTTTGCCCTTGTCGACACCGCGAACTTCGCGCGCCTATACCGCACGCTCGACCTTGGACCGGGACACGCCGCGGCGATATTCAACAGCCAGGGAGAATTGCTGGTCCGCCAGCCGCCATCGCCGGCGCGTAACGGGCTGAATATCGGCGGAAGCCGCCTCTTCACCGAGATTCTCCCTCGGGAGCCAGCCGGCACCCACGCGGTCATCTCTCCCGTCGATGGCATAGAGAGAATTGCGTCGCATCAGCAGCTTGAAGGCCTGCCGCTCGTCGTCGTCACCAGCATCACGCGCGAAGCGGCTCTGGAGCCCTGGCAATATCGCGCCGCGCGCAATGCCGCGTTCGCGCTTGCCATGCTCATTGCGCTGGCCGCGCTGTCCTGGATGGCGCTCCATGCGTTGCGCCGCGAGGATCGCGCCCGGCTCGATCTTGCGTCGGCCAATGCGACGTTGGACCGTCGCGTCCAGGAGCGCACGGCCGAGCTCGAGGGTGTCGTGCGCGAGAAGGACGTGCTCATGCGCGAGGTCCACCATCGCGTGAAAAACAATCTGC
>DATAAP010000531.1:0-5492 GCA_036260035.1 Alphaproteobacteria bacterium
GCCGGATTCGAGCGCGAGGATTCCGCGGCGATGAAGGTGAGCAAGCTGGAGAAACTGTTGCAGTTCGCGGAAACGACCGACGCCGACACGGTTGCCGCTTTTTCTGCCCTGCTCGGCCTGCTGACGGAAGATCAAGTCACCGCCCTCGCACCCAGCGCCGATCAGAAGGCCAGGATCTTCAAGGCGCTGCTTGTGCAGCTCGAAGGACTGGCGCGGCAGAAACCGGTGCTGATGGTGTTCGAGGACGTGCAGTGGATCGACCCGACGACTTCGGAGCTGCTCGGCCTGGTCATCGACCGCATCCAGACGCTGCCAGTCTTGCTGATAATCACCTATCGCCCGGAGTTTGCGCCGCCCTGGACGGGCTACGCGCATGTGACGACGCTGTCGCTCAACCGGCTGAGCCATGCGCAGCGCGTCGCCATGGTGGAGCGGATCGCGGGCAAGCCGCTGCCGCAGGAAGTGCTCGAGCACATCATCGTCAAGACCGACGGCATCCCGCTCTTCGTCGAGGAGCTGACTAAAACCGTGCTCGAGTCCGGCATGGTCGAGGAGCGCGAGGACCGCTACGTGCTGTGCGGGCCGCTTCCCGCGGCCATTCCGGCGACGCTGCACGATTCCCTGATGGCGCGGCTCGACCGTCTCAGCCCGGTCAAGGACGTGGCGCAGATCGCCGCGGCGATCGGCCGGGAGTTCAGCTACGAGCTGCTGGCGGCGATCGTGCCGATGGTCGAGGCGGAGTTGCAGAAAGCGCTCACGCTGCTGGTTTCCGCCAACGTCATCTTCGGGCGCGGCACACCGCCGGATGCGATCTACAGCTTCCGCCACGCGCTGCTGCAGGATGTCGCCTACGAGGCGGCGCTTCGCCGCACGCGGCAGGAGCTGCACGCGCGCATCGCGACGACCCTGGTCGAGAAATTCCCGCACACGGCAGCGGCCAGCCCCGAGCTCGTCGCACACCACTATACGATCGCCGGCATGGCCGAGGAGGCCATCGCCTACTGGTGCAAAGCGGGCCGGCTCGCGGCCGCGCGCTCGGCGAACATCGAGGCGCGCAACCATCTGCAGAAAGGCCTCGAGCTGGTGGATGCGCTGCCCGACGGCCCGGCGCGGCAGCGGCAGGAGGTCGAGCTGCTGGCCGCCCTCGGCCCGCCGCTGATCGCGCTTGCCGGCTTCGCGGCAGAGGAGGCGGTGCAGGTCTGGCGCCGCGTGCGCGCGCTCAGCGAGGCACTGGACGATCGCGTCATGATCTTCCCGGCCCTCTATGGCGAGTGGCTCTATCACGCCGCGCGCGCCGAGCACCGGCCCGCCATGAGCATTGCCACCAGGTTCTCGGAGCTTGCGGAGCTCAACCGCGCGCCGGGACTGCGGGTGATTGCGCACCGCATCGCTGGCGTGTCGCAGCTCTGCCTCGGCGAGCTCGTCGACAGCCGCGGCAATCTCGAGGCGCTGCTCGCACGCTATACGCGCGAGACGCATGGCGAGCTGGGCCTGCGCTACGGCACCGATCCCGCCGTATCCGCGCATTCGTTCCTGTCCTGGGTGCTGTGGCTGCAAGG
This sequence comes from Alphaproteobacteria bacterium, assembly GCA_036260035.1. GTDB lineage: Bacteria > Pseudomonadota > Alphaproteobacteria > CACIAM-22H2 > CACIAM-22H2 > DATAAP01. Next base: position 1,560 of record DATAAP010000531.1, read on the forward strand.
CCTCACCGGCCCGGCCCTCGAGCATCGCGATCGCGCAATCGCGCTCGCGCGCGAGATCGGTCACAGCCACTCCCTCGCTCATGCGCTGGGCATTGGAGGCTGCCTGTTCGACTGCATGCGCGGCGACGCGGCAAGCGCTGAGGAACTGGCCGACGCGCTCGTCGCCCTCGGGCGCGAGCACAGCTTCCCCTATTGGCTCGCTGCCGGCCGCGCCGCGCAGGGCTGGGCGCTGATGCGGCGCGGTCGAGTCGAGGCAGCGGACGTCCTGCTCGAAGCCATCGAACAGGCCGATCGCGCGTGCATGGAGGAGTTCAGGCCCTTGCTGCTCACAATGCTGGCGCAGGCCCATCGGGGCGCGGGCCGGCTGGAGCTCGGGCTGAGGGCGCTAGACGAGGCGTTCGCGCGTGTCGAACGATCGGAAGAGCGCTGGATTGAGGCCGAGCTCCACCGCGTACGTGGCGAGCTGCTGCTGGCGGCTGGCAAGACTGATGCCGCCGAAGCATCCTTGCGTCGCGCGCTCGCGCTCGCGCGCGAGCAAGGCGCGAAAGCATGGGAAGAGGGCGTCGTCGCCAGCCTCGCAGCGCTTCCGGTCTCGAAGATCCACGCTGCGGCGCCGCACCCGTCGATACAGATGCTCGCGATCGGTGATGAGGGGCTCGGTGCCGTTGCTGCGAAGGCAGATTAGGAGAAGAGTCAGCGCGCGCAGATGATGCCTAGCCTGCGCAGGGCCGCGGCCACGTCTTCGCCCTGATACGGCTTGCCCAAGAAGCCGAGCCGGTCGTCCTCGCTAAGAAGCTGCCGAAGCTCTGACTCCGAGCGTCCGCTGGCGATCAGGATCGGCAGGCGCCCATGCAGTGCGCGCAGATCTCGTGCCAGCGCGTCGCCGGGAGAGTCCGGCAGCCCTATATCGACGATCACCGCATCGATGCCGCCACGCGCCGTGCGTAGCCTGGCGACAGCCTCCCGCGCCGACCCTGCCTCCTCCACCTTGAAGCCGAGCTCCTGAAGCATTTCGGCGGCGACCATGCGCACCAAAGCCTCGTCCTCGACCAGCAGCACGCAAGGCGGGCGGTCGCTGTCGAGCATCTCGTGCACCTTCGCTGCGAGCGCCGCATACGTGAATGGCTTCGGCAGAAGCTGCACGCCGGGATCAAGCCGCCCGTCATGTACGATGGCGTTCCGCGCATATGCGGTGGTGAACAGAACCTTGAGACCTGGCTTAAGGCGCTGCGCCTCGTCCGCCAGCTTGCGGCCATTCATACCGCCGGGCAGGCCGACATCGGTAAACAGCAGCGCTACGCTCGATTCGCGCGCGAGCAGGTCGAGCGCCGTCTGTCCGCTTGCCGCCTCGAGCACGCGATAACCCAGCTCCGTGAGACTTTCGACCGAGTGCGCGCGCACCTGCTCGTCATCCTCGACCACAAGGATCGTCTCCAGGGCGCGGCCCGCCGCGGCAGGCCTCCCCGGCGCCACATGCTCCGGTGCCATCTCCTGAGTGGCGGCGAGCAGGCGCGGCAGGTAGAGCTTCACAGAGGTGCCAGCGCCGGGTTCGCTGTAGATCTTCACGTGACCGCCCGATTGCTTGACGAAGCCATAGACCTGCGACAAGCCGAGACCGGTCCCCTGTCCGACCTCCTTCGTCGTGAAAAATGGTTCGAAGGCACGGGCGATCACCTCGTTGCTCATTCCGCAGCCAGTGTCGCTCACCGCGATCATGACGTACTGCCCCGGCATGACCTCGGTCTGCCGTGCCGCATAGTGCTCGTCGAGGAACGTATTCGCGGTTTCGATCGTCAGCTTGCCGCCGCGCGGCATTGCGTCGCGCGCATTCACGGCCAGATTGAGAATGGCGGTCTCGAGCTGATTGGCATCGACCGACGTACGCCACAGACCCTGTGCCAGCACGGTCTCCACGGCGATTGTCTCGCCTAGCGTGCGGTTGAGCAGGTTTGACATCCCTGCGACCAGCTTGTTTGCATCGACGGGTCTGGGATCGAGCGGCTGGCGGCGCGAGAAGGCGAGCAGGTGCTGCGTCAACGCCGTAGCGCGCTGCGCGCCGGTCAGTGCGTTTCTTGCCGCCCGGCGCAGCCGCTCTGGGTCGGCGGCTCCCTGTTCGAGGCGGCGCTGAAGGGTCTCTAGGTTGCCGATGATGACGGTGAGCAGGTTGTTGAAATCGTGCGCCACTCCGCCGGTCAGCTGGCCTACGGCTTCCATCTTCTGGGCTTGGTGCAGCAGCGCCTCCGCCTGCGCGCGCCGCGCCGCTTCGGCCTCGAGTTCCGCTGTGCGCTCGCGCACGCGGCGCTCGAGTTCGTGGTTCATGCGTTCCAGCGCATCTGCCGCGGCGCGCCGATCACTGACATCGACGCTGACCCCAAGCAGACGCGCCGGGCGGCCGGCCCCGGCCATTACGGTGCCACGCGTCGCGAGCCAACGCAGGCGGCCGCCCGGCAGCAACACGCGATACTCGATTTCGCAAGACGCGCCGACATCCTTCGTCGATTTGAGGGCCGCGCGGACGCGCTCGCGGTCCTCGGCATCGATCGCATCGATCCATGCCTCGAAATCAGGTCCTTTTGGCGCTTTCTGAAGACCGTGCAAGTCCCATTGCTTGTCGGACCAACGGATCACTCCATCGGCGAGGTGCCAGTCCCATGTGCCGACGCCTGCCGCCTCCTGCGCGAGGCGGAAGCGCTCCTCACTTTCCGCGAGCGCAGCTTCCGCGGCCTTGCGCTCGGTGATATCGATGTCGACGCCGCTATAGCGTATCGGCTTGCCATGCACATCGCGGACCGCCCGGCCCCGCCCGAAGATCCAGCGTATCTCGCCGTCCGGACGGATGATGCGGTACTCGATTTCATAGGAATCGGCGCCGCTCTCCAGTGCCCTGCGGAACCCTGCGACGACCGCTTCGCGGTCCTCGGGATGGCGCAGTGCACGAATTCGCTCCATCGGCACGGACTCGGTCGTCGGCTCCAAACCGTGGATGCGAAAGAACTGCGGCGTGCCCCTGGCCAGCCCGGTCTCCAGGTCGACATCCCATACGCCGATACCGGCGGAGCGCTCCGCAAGGGCAAGTATGTCTTCTCGCGCGCGCAGATCCGCCACATCGGAGGTCGGCAACGGCGTCGTCCGCGGATTGCTGCTTCGGTCCACCAAGCCCCCTCGACAGGACGCCTGTACTATCAACGGCTGGCGCGCCCAAGGCAACGCCGCACCGCAAGTCGCGTGGACGCGCGAGAGATTCGGATGTTGCACCGCATAATGACGGCGGCCGCCAGCTCGCCTAGAGTGGCCGACCGGCACTATAGAGGACAAGGGAAACCGCCGGCGGGGGAAGGGCTCGTGGCATCCATCGCAGTCCGGCTCGTTCTTGCATGTGGGCTTGTCTTCAGCGCCGGCCAGCCGCTGTGCGCCGGAGCGCTGGCGATCGCCGCGAATACGTCCGACCCGGCGCCGCGCGCCGCCTGGCAGGCGGCGATCGCACAGTTTCAGCGGGAAAATCCCGATATCAACGTTCGGCTCTCGGTCTACGACCACGAGAGCTACAAGAAGGCCATCCGGCAGTGGCTGACCGGTGGCGCGCCCGACGTGGTGTTCTGGTTTGTCGGCCAGCGCATGCGCGAGTTCGCCGCGCGGGACCTGCTTGAGGATGTCAGCAGCCTCTATACGGATGCGGTAAGAGCCGAGCTGCACAAAGGCGCGGTCGACCTCGTCAGCCTCGCCGGCCGGCAATACGGCGTCCCCTACGCCTACTACCAGGTCGGCCTTTACTTCCGGCGCGACCTCATGAAAGGCACGGGCGCGCCGGTGCCGCAGACCTGGAACGATCTCCTGGCCGCGTGCGACAAGCTGAAGGCTGGCGGACTTGAGCCTTTCGCTATCGGCTCCAAAGACCTGTGGCCGACTGCCGCGTGGTTTGACTACCTCAACCTG
>DATAAP010000532.1:0-5417 GCA_036260035.1 Alphaproteobacteria bacterium
CTGCGGCGTGCTCCCGCGCCCTAGCCCTCTCCCCGTTGGGGAGAGGGGATCGGAGAACACTCAACGTCTCAGCTCGCGAAGCCCTTTTCGCGATAGTAGCGCAGCGCGCCGGGATGCACCGGCACAGGACGCGTCTTGATCGCGGTCTCACACTTGAAGACGTCCATGCTGGCATGGATCTTCGGCAGCTCGCCCGCGTTCTCGCACAACGTCTTCGTCACCTTGTACGCGACGTCCTCCGAGAGGTCCGACGAGACCATCAGGGTCGTCGCCATGATGATGGTCGGCGACGGGCCGCTCTGCAGCGCGGGATAGGTCGTCGCCGGGAACTCGCCCACCGAGTAGCCGTATTTCTGCGACATGGTCTTGCGCAGCTCCTCGGGCCAGGCGACGAGCTGGCCCTTGCGGCCCTGCGCCATGTCGATCACGGCCGCGCCCGGAATGCCGAGCACGAGGAACACGTAGTCGATCTGGCGGTCCTTGTAGGCGTTGGCGAGCTCGTTGTAGTCGCCTTGGAAGATCTTCACCCCGTTGCCGCGCATCTTGTCGTACGAGGTGCCGTAATGCTCCATCACGTAGCGGAAGCTCATCTCATCCGACGAGCCAGCCTTGGTGACGCCCAGCTTGATGTCCTTCGCCTTGAATACGTCAGCGAAGCCCAGCGGCGCGCCATCCGCCCGGATCATGTGCAGATAGTTGTCCGAGAAGCTCTGGCCGATCATCATGACTTTCTTGTGCGGCTTGCCTTGATAAGGGCCGGTGCCGTCGACTGCCGCCTTGGCGAAGATGTCGAGCCCCATGCCGAGCTGGCTCTGGCCCTGCTCGATCTTGCTGGGATTGGCCGTGCCGCCGCCGGGAACGACGCGGACATTGAGTCCGGGATTCTTGTCCTGCACCAGTTTCGCCATGCCGGTCGACATGACGTACCAGCCGCCGCCGAGCTGCCCGGCCACCCATTCGATCGTCTGTGCCGACGCAGCCGACTGAATGCCGGCCACCACGAACGCGGCCGCCGCAAGCCTTGCGATCCAATGTGCCATGTGAGCCTCTCCTGATTTTGCTTATGTTGCCGACGCGCGTCATCCCGTGGCCGGGACCGGCGTCGTCTTTCTCCGAGATACTGAGCAAAATCCGCGCCAAGGCCGGAGTCAAGGCGTCGCCCGCCGCGCCAACCCGACGGCGCCGACAGCGTCTCTTGGTATGCGCGCCGGAACTATTAGAACAGCTTACCGCCGTCGGGCACTTTCAGATCGGGCGAGAACAGCACCACAGCACCGTCCGCGTCGGGAAAGCCGAGCACCAGCACCTCCGACATGAACGGCCCGATCTGGCGCGGCGGAAAATTGACCACCGCAGCGACCTGCTTGCCGATCAGCGCTTCGGGCTTGTAGTGCACGGTGATCTGCGCCGAGCTCTTGCGCACGCCGATCTCGGGACCGAAATCGACGCGCAACTTGATCGCCGGCTTGCGCGCTTCCGGGAACGGCTCGGCGCCGACGATGGTGCCGACGCGGATGTCGACTTTCGCAAAGTCTTCGTAGGTGATCTTGGTCATGGCGGCGCGATCTATAGCTGCCGCTCACGCAAAGAAAAAGGGCCGCCGGTCTCCCGGCGGCCCTTCGTCGTGGCAGACGATTGTCGTTAGGCGGCGCGTGCCTTGCCGTTGGTCTTCGCGATGAAGCCCTTCACCTCGTCGAGGCCCTCGGCCACGCGCTTGTTGAGCACGTCGATGGCTTCGTTCTGCGAGCGGGCGACGAGCTGCGTCAGCTCGCGCGTGTTGGCGACGGCGCGCTCGAAGGCGGCCTTCGTCAGCTCGGCTTGGCGAGCAGCCTTTTCCTCGGGGCTGCCGGCGGCGAACATTTCCTTCATCGCCTTGTTCGCCTCGTCGACCGACTGGCGCACCATCTCGGCCTGACGCTTGGCAAGGCTCTGCAGGCCCTCGAGGGCGGCCTGGTTGGCGGCGGTGAACGCCTCGATGTTGCGCCGCTGACCGGCGAGCACGGCCTCGAGGTCGAACCCATTGAAGCCGTTAAACTTGAGATCCTGAAACAGCTTAGCCGGATTGAACAACTTGGTTACATCAAAGTCGCTGAAGGGGGACTGGGTAGCCATTTGGTGGTCTTCCTTTCCTTGGCGCCTCGCTGCGGTGCAGCAAATATGGCGCAGTGATGCCCGTAAAATCGGCAAGGGTCAAGGATTTTGTTGCACTGCAGCAAAGGTTAGGCGGAAAGCCCCTGCTGTCAGAGTGGCTTAGACGGTTAATGCCTCAGGCCGCTGCAGCGGCTGAGGGACGGGTAAAGCCGGGAATGCTGCGGGCAAAGAACTCAGCCTGCTTCAGCGCGCGGTCGAGCGCCGCCAGCGTCCGCGAGTTGTCGGCGGTCTCGTCGTTCAGCCAAGCGTACAAGGTCGACACATAGACCGCGGCTACGCCGTTGACCCGCAACCAGCCGCCTAGCCCGCTGGTGTCTACGCCGGCCGATTCCGCCATCCAGCGCATGGCGTTAAGGAAACGCGGGCCGGTGCAGAGAGCGATTGACGGATCCAATGGCAGGTCGCGTATCAATGCCCGGATGGCGGGCCGGTGCGGTGCAAGGGTGTCGAGCCGCCGCATCACCAGGTCGAACAGCCGGTCACGGATCGAATCCTCGGCGCTCACCTCGCCTGCCAGCGTGCGCTCGTTAACGCGCCGCTCGAACGCATCGAGCACAGCCAGCTTCGAGGGAAAGACCGCATAGAGCTGCGCCAGTGACAGGCCGGTCGCCGAAGCGATATCCGCCAGCGACAGGTTGCGCCAGCCGCGGCCGGCGATCAGGTCCATGGTCGTATCGATGATGCGGTCAGGGGAGGCATCGCCTCGTGCTGCGCGTGCTTCCTCACGCGCTGACGGCGCACGTCCATTGCCGGCCTTCCGTCCTGCCGATCTTTTGCGGCGTTTCGCCATGCTGTGCCTCCCGGCGAAGATTTAGGTCGAACGGCCGTGAAGTCAAACCGTTCCGCTGGTGGGACTCAGGACCTGCGCTGTGCGATATCGGCGGCCTGTCCACCGGTCATGCCGACCAGCTCTTCCGGCGTGAGCTGAAACACCGCGTTCGGGGTCCCGGCGGCGGCCCAGATCGTCGGCAAGGCGAGCAGGTCCCGGTCGATCAACGTCCGCAGCGGCTGCGCGTGGCCGAGCGGCGGCACGCCACCGATCGCGAAGCCGGTCGCAGCGCGAACGAAATCGGCATCGGCCTTGCCGATCGGCTCGCCGATCGCCGCCGCGACTTTCGCCTCGTCGACGCGATTGGAACCGCTGGCGATCACCAGCACCGGCGCACTGCTCGACGTCTTGAAGACGATCGACTTGGCGATCTGCGCAACCGTGCAGCCGATCGCCGCGGCGGCGTCCGCAGCACTGCGCGTCGTCTGCGTGAATTCGATCACCTGATGCGGCAGCCCGCGCGCGGCAAGCACGTCCTGAATGCGCTGCGCGGCGCCGCTCAGCGGCTTCGTCACGATGGCCCTTAGCCGGCCAGCTCGCGCGAGCGCCGCGCCGCCGCCGCGACTGCCTTCACCATCAACGGCCGCAAGCCGTCATCCGCCATCAGCACGTCGAGCGCGGCTTGCGTCGTGCCACCGGGCGAGGTCACGTTCTGGCGCAAGGTCGCAGCACTCTCGCCCGAGCGATGCAGAAGCTCGCCGGCGCCGGAGACCGTCGCGCGCGCAAGCCGCGTGGCCAGCTCGCGCGGGAGGCCCGCCGCCTCGGCCGCCTCCGCGAGGCACTCGGCAAGCAGAAACACATAGGCCGGGCCGCTGCCTGACACCGCCGTGACTGCGTCGATCAGCGCCTCGTCCTCCACCCAGCCGACCTCGCCCACCGCAGAAAGCAGGGATTCGGTGAGGGTGCGCTGCGCCGCATCGACATGCCGGTTCGCGCACGCGGCGCTGATGCCGCGGCCGATCTGCGCCGGCGTGTTGGGCATGGCCCGGATCACCGGCACCGCGCCGAGATGCTGCTCGAAGAAGGCGATCGTCCTGCCGGCGGCGATCGACAGAAATAGCGTGCCGCGACCGGCGAAGCGCCGGTAGGCCGGCACGAGCTTCTCCATGCCCTGCGGCTTGGTGGCGAAGACGACGACGTCGGGTGCGAACGTGCCGGCTGCTTCGAGATCCGCATGCACGCTGACGCCCAGCCGATCCTTGAAAGCCATTGTCGCGGCGGCCGCCGGCTCGACGACCACGACGCGGTCAACGACCTTGCGATCGAGCCAGCCTGCCAGCATGGCACCGCCCATCTTGCCGCAGCCGACAAGCAGCAGCGCCGCTCTCTCCCGCGCCATCGGTTTCTCTGATCTATGAGTCTATGCTTCGCCCTGCGGATCGAGGCAGGCCGCCGTCACCGCTTCGCTCGGATCCTTGCCGCCCCAGATCACGTACTGGAACGCGGGATAGTAGCGCTCGCATTCGTTGAGTGCGACATCGACCAAATCTTCGAGCTGCTCGACCGAGGCACCGCCCCTGGCGCCGCGCAGCGGTACGGTATGGCGGAACATCGGCATCTCCTCGTCCGAGCCGAGGTCGAAGTGGCCGAGCCATAGCCGCTCATTGGCAAGTGCCAGGAGCTCGTTCACGGCGATGCGGCGGTACTTCGGAACGCGCAAATCGAGGCCGCAGGAGAATTGCAGCGCGCTCATGTCGGGGCTCCAGCCGAAATAGAGCCGGTAGTCGCCCCATTTGCCGGCGAGCTGGGCAACCAGCTCGTCATCGTTCGTGCGATCGAACGTCCATTCGTTGGCGTTCGCTATTTCTTCAACGAGATCAAGTGGGTGGGGATGATGGCCGAAGCTAGATGCCGAAACGTCTGGCATTTGGGCGCCTCCCAGTGCGCAACCAAGGAGCTATGGCACCGGAACCGCGGCTGTCTTCGACAGGTTGTGTAAAAGACAGCCGCGATACACAACAGAATGTAGGTTGCCAGACGCGATTCCGCGGTGCAAGGGCAAAAGACGAGGAGGAGCGCTTTTTCTGTGTATTATTCGGCGCTTGGCCCGCAACCCTGGCGGCTAGTCGCCACGTCGCGGCCCCCCGGCCGCGAGGGCCGCCTCCAGCGCCGCCACCTTGGCCGCCAGGGCCTCGTTCTCGGCGCGCGCGCGCGAGGCCATCTCCTTCACCACCTCGAACTCCTCGCGCGTGACCAGGTCCTGCGACTTGAGCCAGCGCTCGAGGAAACCGCGCAGCTGCGCTTCGATCTCGTTGCGGACCCCCGAAAGGGCGCCGAGCGCGCCGTTCGCCGCGCGCGCGATATCGTCGAAGAATCTGTTGTCCGTCTGCATTGCGACCTCACTCAACTTGATGCCGATTATCGCGCGGAGCGGCGCACGATTCCAGCTGCGTGGGTTGTTTGCACAACCGCACACCCGCCCCTATAACGGCTTCCG
>DATAAP010000533.1:0-3473 GCA_036260035.1 Alphaproteobacteria bacterium
GTCGATATCGGCGCGCTGCTGCTCCAGGATGGCGCGGCGCTCGGCGATCTTGCCGAGGAAGAAGCGGAGCTGGCCGTATTCGCCGGGCTCGGCATCGTAGAGATTGATGATCTCGCGGATCTCGCCGAGCGAGAAGCCGAGGCGCTTACCGCGTAGGATGAGCTTGAGGCGCACGCGGTCGCGGGTTGAGAACAGACGCGTCTGGCCGCGCCGCGCCGGGCGGATCAGCCCCTCGCCCTCGTAGAACCGGATGGTGCGGGTGGTGACGTCGAATTCGCGAGCGAGGTCGCGGATCGAGTAAGTCGTAGGCGCCGGTTTGCCTCGCTGGTCGGCCATGCCCGTCCCTTGGCTTGGGACAGGCGTCAGTTTGCGGCGATCAGCCTGTCCAGATCGGCCCGCTGCCGCCGAAGCATCGCGTCGATGCTGCCGCGGCCGGCGAACTCGCCGTACAGCACGTAGCTTACCAGCTTGCCGCGGATCAAGGTCGTCGCACTGACCTCGAGGGCGTCGCGCAGCCGGCCGTCCGGCGTCTCGACCTCGGCGACCAGCCCGTAATAGACAGCGCGCTCGTCGGCATCCAGCACGCCGAGATGGTCGATGCGCCCGCCGTCGTCTGCATGCGAGGCCGCAGGCGCCGCGGCGCGCAGTGCCGTGGCCAGCGCCCGCATTATAGCCGGACGTCCGTCGGTGATCGTGCGCCCCTCATCGGCCCGCGCCACCGTCAGGAAGCCGTAGTCGCGCAGATAGGTCAGCAGCCCCTTGCGCCAGATCGCCAGTTGGTCGCAAGCGGCGAAGGCGGCGAGAATCCGCACATCGCCCATCGCGTCGGCCACCGCGTCGACGAAACCGGCGTCGCGCGCCTCCTTGCGGTCGAGCTCGCAATGGCCCGTCGGCGGCGTGAAGGCGACGCGCGCCTCGCCGATCGCGATCTGGCCTGCCCAGGCGTCCCCCGCTGATAGGAGAAGAAGCAGCGATCCGAAAACTGCGAAACGGCGCAAGGCAGGTCCTCCCCTTGACGGAGTCCCAGTCTTGACCTGCGATTGTGAACGAATCGTTAGAGAAGCAGGAGGGTTGCGAGCCCGAGGAAGGAAATGAACCCGACCACGTCCGTGACGGTGGTCAGGATCACCGTCGAGCTGACGGCCGGGTCGATGCGCATCTTCTGGGACAGCATCGGGATGACGATCCCGGCGAAGCCGGCGGCCAGCAGGTTGAGGATCATCGCCCCACCGATGCACAGCGCAATCATCCAGCTGTTGAACCACAGCCCGGCCAGCGCACCGGTGATGATCGCGAACAGCACGCCGTTGATGCCGCCGACCAGCACCTCCTTGGCGAGGATACGGAGCGCATTGGCGGCGGTCAGTTCGCGCGTCGCCAGCGCCCGCACCGCTACCGCCATGGTCTGCGTGCCGGCATTGCCGCCCATCGACGCGGTGATCGGCATCAGCACCGCGAGGGCGACGATCTGCTGCAAGGCATCCTCGAACAGGCCGATGACCGAGGAGGCCAGGAACGCCGTCGCCAGGTTGACGAACAGCCAGATGAAGCGCGAGCGCACCGTATCGAACAGCGGCGCGTGCACATCCGTCTCGGCGACGCCGTGCAGGCGCAGCAGGTCTTCTTCGGCCTCGGCTTCGATGACGTCGACCACGTCGTCGACGGTGATGGTGCCGAGCAAGCGGCCGGCCTTGTCGACGACCGGCGCAGAGGTCAGGTCGTGCTGCTTGAACAGGAACGCGACCTTCTCCTGGTCCATGTCGACCGGGATCGGCTCGATGTCGTGCTCCATGATGTCGCCGATCTTCACCGGCCGCTTGGAGCGGATCAGCTTGTCGAGCGGCACCCAGCCGACCGGGCGGTGCTTCGGATCGACGACGAAAATGTCGTAGAAGTCGTGCGGCAGGTCGTCGCTCTCGCGCATGTCGTCGATGCACTGGCCGACCGTCCAGAACTGCGGCACGGCGACGACCTCGCGCTGCATCAGGCGGCCGGCGCTCTTCTCGGGGAAGGCCAGCGCCTCTTCCATCTGCCGGCGCAGCGCCGCCGGGATGGCGTGCAGCACCTGCCGCCGCTTGCCTTCCTCCAGGCCCTCGATCAGGTAAAGCGCGTCGTCGCTCTCCAGATCGACGATCGCAGCGGCGAGATCCTTAGTGCCAAGCTGGGCGGCGACTTGGTCCCGGACCTCCTCGTCGAGCTCGGGGATCACCTCGACCGGGAAGCGCCGGCGCAGGACTTCGACCAGCTGCGCGCGATGCTCGGGCCACAGCGCCTCGATCAGGTCGGCGACGTCGGAATAGTGCAGATCGGCAATCGCCGCCCGCACCGCCTCGGCATCGTTGCGGTCGAGCGCCTGCACGACGCCATAGATCAGCGCGGGATCGAGTCCAATCTCGGCCTCAGCCGGCTCCACAGCCGGCGCGACCGTTTCCGTCGTCGCCGGCTCGGTCATGGCTCAGAAACCAGCACTGGCGGACGCCTGTTCCTGGGCGTCCACCACGCAGAGGGCGGTCATGTTGACGACGCCGCGCACCGTCACCGACGGCGTGAGGATATGCGCCGGGCGCGCGAGGCCGAGCAGCATGGGCCCAACCGACAGCCCATCCCCAAGCGTCTTCAGCAGATTGAAGGCGATGTTGGCGGCATCCAGGGTCGGCATCACCAGTAGGTTGGCCGAGCCCTTAAGCCGCGCATTCGGGAAGATGCGGCTGCGGATCTCTTCGGACACCGCGGAGTCGCCGTGCATTTCGCCCTCGACTTCGAGATCGGGAGCGCGCTGCTGCACCAGAGCCAGCGCCTCGCGCATGCGAATCGCGGTCGCGGTGTCGGCGGAGCCGAAATTGGAGTGCGACAGCAGCGCGACCTTCGGCTCGATGCCGAAGCGCCGCACCTCGCGCGCCGCCATGATCGTCATCTCGGCGATCGCCTCCGCCGAAGGCTCCGGCGTCACATGCGTGTCGACGATGAAGAACGTGCCGCGCGACAGGATCAGGAGGTTGAGCGCCGCGACCTCGTGCACATGCGGGTCCTTGCCGAGCACGTTGAGCACGTGCCGCAGATGGCGCTGAAACTGGCCGATCGTGCCGCACAGCATCCCGTCCGACTCGCCGCGCCGGACCATGAGCGCCGCAATAACGGTGTTGCGCGTGCGGACGATAGTGCGTGCGAAGTCCGGCGACATTCCGCGCCGCTCCATGATCGAGTGGTAGAGTTTCCAGTACTCGGGATAGCGCGGATCGGATTGCGGGTTGACGAGTTCGAAGTCGCGTCCGGGCCTAAGGCGCAGGCCGAGCCGCTCGATCCGGCTCTGAACCACTTCGGTGCGCCCGACCAGGATCGGCTTCGCAATGCCCTCGTCGATCACCTGCTGTGCCGCGCGCAGCACCCGTTCCTCCTCGCCCTCGGCATAGACAATGCGCTTGGGGTCGCTCTTGGCGCGGACGAAGACCGGCGTCATCACCAGGCCGGAGCGG
>DATAAP010000534.1:0-3759 GCA_036260035.1 Alphaproteobacteria bacterium
GGCCGAAAACGAACGTGTCTCCGCCAGCACCGCCGTTGAGCAGATCATCGCCCGGTCCGCCATCGAGACGATCGCCGCCGTCACCAGGAACGGAGTCACCAGTGTCGCCGCCGTGGAGGGCGTCGTTGCCCTCGCCTGCGAACAGCGCGTCGCTGCCGGCGTGTCCGATGAGGATATCGTCGCCTGCGGTGCCATTCATCACATCGTCCCCGTCTGTGCCGATCTGTACAGCGCCGGCGAGGATTACATCATCGGGCGTCAGGCTCGCGATTCCGGCGAGGTGCAGACGATCGCCGTTGCCAAAGTCGAGCAGCAGATTGTCGGCGCCGCTCGGTTCCTGCCCCGGGATCGCCGCGACAACTTCTTGGAAGGAAGCAAAATCGCTAAATCCGAAGCCGCGCAGGTCGAGCTTGTCGGTCCCGTCTTCAAACCAGAAGACCCGATCTTGCCCGTCGCCGGGCGAGAAGACGAATTGGTCGGAGCCGAAGCCGCCATTGAGCAGATCGTCCCCCCTGTTGCCTGCGAGGACATCGCCGCCGTCGCCTGCGAGGAAGTCACCTTCGTTGCCGCCATGCAATACATCGTTGTCGTCGCCGCCGAACAGTCGGTCGCTGCCGGCGCCGCCAATCAGGAGGTCGTCGCGACGCGTACCCACCAGCGTGTCGTCGCCGTCCGTCCCAACCACCCGGTGCGTTTCCCCGGGCAGCGTACCGATCTGCGTATTGACCAGCAACGTTGCGCCACCGAGCTCGAAACGCGCATAGCTCTGTCCATTGATCGATTCGGTCCCGGTACGGCTCCAGTCACCGAAGGCAATGACGCGATCGTCGGCGCCGCCATCGACAACGAGGCGGTCGGTCTCCGTGGATAGCCCCAGCACACTGGCCGGATCGGCGATCAGCGTGGCGGCGGAGCCCAAGCCTGCGCGCAGGTCGATGCGTTCGATGCCGACGAACGCGGGCCCGTTTTCTGCAGTCAGATCGAGCTCCCCGACCCCGGCCCCCGCAAAGCGGCCGATATCGAGCGTGTCCTGGCCCAGCCCGCCGTCGAAGACCAGCGGCGCATCGCTCGCCGGAGACACACCGAGAATCAGCACATCATCGCCTTCGCCGCCATCCATCGACGACATCAACAAGCCGCCGCGCAGGACATCGTTGCCCGTGCCGCCGATGAGCTGCGCATTGCCCACACCGCCGAATGCGACATTCCCCCACGTTAGGTCGTCGTTGCCTGCCCCGCCGTCGAGCAAATCGTCCCCGACGAAGCCGACGAGTACGTCATCGTCGTCGCCGCCCAGTAATGTGTCGGCGCCCCAACCACCGCGCAAAGTGTCGTTCCCGACGCCGCCATCGGCTATTATCGGGAGTGGAAATTCTTCCGCCGAGGTCCCGTGCGTGGCGATCGAGTCGTTGCCCGCACCGCCAAATACGTAGTCCAGCGGATCGCTTGACGGGCCGAACATCGCACCACGATTGCGGTTGACCACGATCGTGTCGTCGCCGTCGCCGCCGTCTATGTGCTCGGCGCCCAAGCCGCCCCAGATCTCGTCGTCTCCCGCGCCGCCGAAGATAAGGTCGTCGCCATCGTTCCCTTCGATGAGGTCGGCACCGTCTCCGCCAAACAGACTGTCGCGGCCCGCCCCCGCTGCGATGGTGTCAGCACCCCCAAAGCCGTCGATGCGGTCTGCCTCGTCCGTTCCGGTGAGCAGATCGTTTCCGTCAGTGCCTCGTACCAGCGCCATGTCGGCCTCCCGAACGCGTGTAGCGAATACCGCGCGGGAACGTAAGGACATACCGCTCGTTCCCGGGGAGAAGCTAATGGCTAGGTGACTAGCTCTCTTGCGCCAAAGAGCGCTCCGCGGAGACGCGCTTCCGCCCATCTGCTATGCGGAAGATCATGATCTAGCGGCCACGGTGAACGCCGCGGCAGGCGGATTCACAAGCTCGGCTCTACCGGCCGGCCGACATGATGCGGTTCAGCGCTTTGGCTGGGCCGCGACAGGCCGGTCCTAGGCGTTGCCGATCATGCGGGCTTCGGCTCTTCCGGCTCCGCTGGGGTTTCAAGCTCCGCGGCGACGTCGCGGTCCTGTTCCTCGGCCTCGGGCTTCACCTCGCCGAGTTTGCCTTCTTCGCTGTAGGCGCTGACCGCCGGACGTGCGTCGAGCAATCCTGCAGCCTTGAGCTCCTCGAGACCCGGCAAGTCCTTGGTGCTGCCGAGGCCGAAATGCGACAGGAATTCCGGCGTCGTCACCCAAGTCGCCGGATGGCCGGGCGTCTCGCGGTGGCCGCGCGGCTGGATCCAGCCCGACTCCATCAGTGTGTCGAGCGTGCCGCGCGAGAGCGCCACGCCCCGGATCTCCTCGATTTCGGCGCGCGTCACCGGCTGGTGATAGGCGATGATCGCCAAGGTCTCGATCGCCGCGCGCGACAGCTTGCGCGGCACCACCGTCTCGATCTGCAGCGCACCGACCAGATCGGGTGCCGTGCGGAATGACAGCTTGGTGCCGGTGCGCACGAGGTGGATGCCGCGGTTCGCGTAGTGCGCCATGAGCTCGTCGGCGAGTTCCTCGACATCGCTGCCGACTGGCAGGCGCTTGGCGAGGGCTTTGATTTCCATCGGCTCGGATGCCGCGAACAGCACGGCTTCGAGCGTGCGCAAGGCCAGCGCGTGCGCCTGCGCGCGCGAAATCTCCTCGGCGCTCGGCTCCGCCTGGTCGGCGACACGCTCTGCCGGCCCTTCTGGCTGCGCTGGCGTCTCGCCCTGCTCTTGGGCCTGCAATTCCGCAGGGGCGCGATCGTCTTCGACGTCGGCAGTGACGAAATCGGGATGGGTGTCAGTCATTGGATTTGCCTCTCGGGCACGGGCAATTCGGTCACCGGATTTTCCGGCGCCTTGCGGATGTAGATCTGGCCGAAGCTGCGGTCCTGGCGGAGCTGCAGCTTGCCGGAACGGACCAGCTCGAGGCTGGCGGTGAACATGGCGGCGAGGGCCGAGCGTGCGACGATGCCGCCGCGCAGCTCCTGCGGGATGAATGACTGCAGGGTCGTCCAGTCAGGCAGTCGGCCGAGAATGCTGGAGAGCCGTTCGAGCGCGGCCTCCATCGAATAGAGCTCGGTCGGCATGATGCGCAGCGTGGAATGCTGCTTGCGGCCGCGCTGGTCGCCATAGGCCTTGAGGAGCTCGTAGAGGGACGCGGTGTAAACGGTGCTGGTAACGACCTTAAGTCCCTCCGGCGCCCCGCGCAGGAAGACATCCTTGCCGAGCTGCGGCCGCGCCATCAGCCGCGCGCCGGCATCCTGCATCGCCTGCAGGCGCTGCAGCTGGAACGCCAGCGCGGCGGCCATGTCGGCGGCGGTCGGCTCCGCCTTGTCCTCGGTCGGCGTCGGCAGCAGCAGGCGCGATTTGAGATAGGCCAGCCACGCCGCCATGACGAGGTAGTCGGCGGCGATCTCCAGCCGCACGCGCCGCGCCTGGGCGATGAAGGCAATGTACTGGTCCGCCAGCGCCAGGATGGAAATGCGCGTGATGTCGACCTTCTGCTCGCGCGCGAGCGCCAGCAGCACGTCGATCGGGCCCTCGTAGCCCTCGAGGTCGACGAAAAGCCGCTCCTCGTCAGTCGGTCCGTCGTCCGGCCGGATGGCCGGGTCTTCCTGGAATTCGGTCGTTGCGTTCATGTCAGTACCAGCCTGCCATCAACGGGACCGTGTTGGCCATCTTCGTGGCAACGAAGATCAACAAGTCGCCGAGCGGATTGAACCT
>DATAAP010000535.1:0-3977 GCA_036260035.1 Alphaproteobacteria bacterium
GACGCAGGTCATCGACAATTCTCTTATCACGCTGCTGGGAGGGGGTCACGCCCTGCTCATCGGCGTTCCCGGCCTTGCCAAGACGCGCCTGGTCGAGACGCTCGGCGCCGTGCTCGGCCTCGAGGCGAAGCGCGTGCAATGCACGCCCGATCTGATGCCGGCCGACATAATCGGCTCCGAAGTGCTCGAGGAGTCGGAGACGGGGCGGCGGTCGTTCCGCTTCATCCCTGGTCCGGTCTTTAGCCAATTGCTGATGGCGGACGAGATCAACCGCGCCAGCCCGCGCACCCAGTCCGCTTTGCTGCAAGCGATGCAGGAGCATCGCGTCTCCGTCGCCGGCAGCTATCATGACTTGCCCGCACCCTTCCACGTACTGGCGACGCAGAACCCGCTGGAGCAGGAAGGCACTTATCCGCTGCCGGAAGCGCAGCTCGACCGCTTCCTGATGCAGATCGATGTGTCCTATCCGGACCTCGAGGCGGAGCGGCGGATGCTGATCGCCACCACCGGTGTTGCGGAAGACAAGGCAACCCAGGCCATGAGCGCCGCCGAGCTGCAGCAAGCCCAGCTGCTGATCCGGCGGGTTCCGGTCGGCGACAGCGTGGTCGAGGCGATCCTCAAGCTGGTCCGTGGCGGCCGTCCGGAGACGTCGGACGTGCCGGAAGTGACCCGCCATGTCGTATGGGGGCCGGGTCCCCGCGCCAGCCAAGCTTTGATGCTTGCCGTCCGCGCCCGCGCCGTCATGGATGGGCGTCTGTCGCCCTCTGTCGACGACGTGCTGGCCCTCGCGCATCCAGTACTGCGGCACCGCATGGCGCTCAATTTTGCGGCACGTGCTGACGGCGTGACCATGGAAAAGGTGATCGACCGCCTTTGCCAGCCGCTCGCCTGACGCGCCATAATTCCAGAATGCGCGACGCGAAAGCGGCCCAGCACCGGGCCGAAGAACTCGCCAGCCTCGTCCCCCCTCTCATGGTCGCGGCCGAGCGCGTGGCGTCGACCGTTGCGCAGGGCGTGCATGGCCGCCGTCGCGTCGGCACCGGCGAGGCGTTCTGGCAATTCCGTCAATACCAGCCGGGCGATCCGCTGCACCGCATCGACTGGCGCCAGACCGGCAAGCGCGACCGCGTCTTTGTGCGCGAGAGCGAATGGGAGGCGGCGCAGAGCGTATGGGTCTGGCGCGACACGTCTGCTTCGATGGACTACCGCTCCGCGGCCGACCTCCCGGAGAAGTCGGAACGCGCCGATTTGCTTGCGCTGGCGCTAATGGCCTTGCTGATGCGCGGCGGCGAACGCGTCGGCCTGCTGGGCAGCGGCATGCCGCCGATCTCGGGGCGAAGCGGATTGTCGCGCTTCGCGGCCGCCATGGCGATGACCGGAACCGATCAGAAGGGCCTGCCGCCGGCAGAACCCCTGCCGCGCCACGCCGATGTCGTATTGTTCGGCGACTTTCTCTCGCCGCTTCCGGAGATCGACCAAGCCGTCCGGGCGATAGCGGCGCGCGGCATCAAGGGCCATATCATGCAAGTGCTCGATCCCGCCGAGGAAGATCTGCCGTTTACCGGCCGTACCCGCTTTGAAGGTCTCGAAGCGGAAGGCGAGGCCTTGATCCCTCGCGTGGAGAGCGTGCGCGCCGATTACCAGAACCTGTTCGCCGCACACCTGCGCGGCCTTGCCGACATCGCACGTGCCGTCGGCTGGGTGTTCCTGACCCATCGTACCGACCGCCCGGCGCAGGCAGCGCTGCTCGAGCTGTTCGTATCCCTCTCCCGGCCACCGGAGATCGCGCGATGACAGGCTGGCTCGGCGCGCTTGCGATCCTGCAGCCCTGGTGGCTGGCCGCGCTCGCAGCGCTGCCGATTCTGTACTGGCTGCTACGGGTAACGCCGCCGGCGCCGCGCCATCTGCGCTTTCCCGCGATCCGCCTGCTGCTCGCACTGCAGCCCAAGGAAGAAACTCCCGCGCAGACGCCGCTCTGGCTGCTGCTGTTGCGCCTGTTGATCGCGACGCTGATCATCCTCGCGCTTGCGCATCCGCTCGCCAATCCCGGCGCGAAGCTGACGGGCTCCGGGCCGCTGGTCCTGGTCGTCGACGATGGTTGGGCCGCGGGTCGCAACTGGCCGGCGCGGCAGGTTGCGATGGCCGACATCCTCGACCGCGCCGAGCGTGAGGAGCGCCCGGTCATGATCCTCGCCACCGCATCGACGGTCACCGGCGAGCCGCCGCGCGCTTCGCGCCTGATGCGCGCCGCGGAGGCGCGCTCGATCGCCGGCGCCATCGTGCCGAAATCCTGGCCCGTCGATCGCGCGGCCGCAACCGCAGCGCTGGACGGGATTTCTTTCCCGCAGCAGGCGGCGATCGTTTATCTCAGCGACGGCGTCGAAGACGGCCAGTCCTTCGCCCTGCTGGAACGACTGCAGCGCATCGGCGGTGTCGAGTTCTACGCCGATCCGCCGCCGAGCATGCCGCGCCTGTTGCTGCCGCCGGCGAACGAGGCGGGCAATCTCGCCGTGAGCGCATCGCGCCTCGCCGCTGGCGAGGCGGAAACCGCAACTCTGCGCGCTTCGGGAGAGGACGGTCGGCTGATCGCGCGCGAAGAGCTGCGCTGGGCGCCCGGCGAGCGCAATGCGACGGCGCGCATCAGCGTTCCGACAGAGCTGCGCAACCGCGTCGCTCGGCTCGACATCGAGAACGAGAGTTCGGCCGGCGCCGTGGTGCTGCTCGATGAGCGCTGGCGTCGGCGTCCAGTCGGACTCGTGTCCGGCGGCACGGCCGAGCGCTCGCAGCCACTGCTTGCGGATACGTACTACCTCGAGCGCGCCCTAGCGCCCTTCAGCGAGGTGCGTGGCGGGGATCTCCTGGAAATACTGAAGCGCGAGGTCGCGGTGGTCGTGCTCGCGGATGTCGGTCGGCTATCGGAGAACGACCGGAATGCGCTTGAGCAATGGGTAAAGCGCGGTGGCGTCGTGGTGCGCTTCGCCGGGGCGCGCATGGCCGAAGGATCAGACGATTTCGTGCCGGTGCCGCTGCGCAGCGGTGGCGGGCGCGCTTTCGGCGGTGCTATGACCTGGGCACAGCCGGTGGCGCTTGCCGCATTCGATCCCAACAGCCCATTTGCCGGCCTGCAGATTCCCGATGACGTCCGCGTCACGCGGCAGGTGCTGGCCGAGCCGAGCCTCGACCTGTCCTCGCGCACCTGGGCGCGGCTGTCGGACGGCACGCCGCTAGTCACCGCCGACAAGCGCGACGAGGGCTGGCTGGTCCTCGTGCACACCACCGCCAGCCCCGAATGGTCGTCCTTGCCGCTCTCCGGTCTGTTCGTCGAGATGCTGCAGCGTCTTGTCGGTCTCTCACAGGGCGTTGCCGGCACTGGCGCCGATATCGCGCTGCCGCCGGTCAGCGCGCTGGATGGATTCGGTCGCCTGCAGTCGCCGCCGCCGGCCGCCGTCGCCATTCCGCCGGGCGGCTTCACCAATGCGGTCGTCAGCCCGAAACATCCGCCCGGCTATTACGGAACCGAGAGCTCGCGTCGCGCGCTCAATTTGGCGGCCGCGATGCCTCCGCCCCGCCTCATCGAGAACTTGCCCTCCGGCGTCACCCGCGCCGTCTATACCGGCGCACGCGAATTCGACTTCCGTCCCTGGCTGCTGAGCTTCGCGCTGGCGCTGGCGCTGCTGGACCTGTTCGTCAGCCTTGCCTTGCGCGGAGTCTGGACCGGTCGCGCACGCCGGACCGCCGCCATGCTGCTCGCCGCAGGCGCGCTGATGGCGGGCCCCGCCTACGCGCAAGCCAATCGCCCCGCCGTACCGGCGGCGGCGACTGATGACAACGCGGCAATCCTGGCGACCCTGACCACGCGCTTCGCGTATGTCGCGACCGGCATTGCCGAGATCGACGATGTCTCGCGCGCCGGCATGAGCGGCCTCGGCGCCATCCTGACGCGGCGCACAGCGGTGGATCCCGGGCCTCCGGTCGAG
>DATAAP010000536.1:0-4965 GCA_036260035.1 Alphaproteobacteria bacterium
GCGCAGCCCCGCCAGCGTCGGCATGCGCGGATCGTCCCAGCCGCTGACATGCCCCTTGCGCACGAGCTCGGTCAGCACGCGCTTGGAGAGCACCGTATAGGTCAGGTTCAGCCGCGCGAACTCGTACTGCCGCGGCCGCGACGGCACCGGCAGGTTCTCGATGAACCAGTCGTAGAGCGGTCGATGGTCCTCGAATTCGAGCGTGCAGATCGAATGCGTGACATGCTCGATCGCGTCCGACTGCCCGTGTGCAAAATCATAGGTCGGATAGATCGACCATTTGGTCCCGGTGCGGGGGTGCGGCGCACGCAGGATGCGGTAGAGCACCGGATCACGCAGGTTCATGTTGCCGGCGGAAAGGTCGATTTTCGCGCGCAGGACCCGCGCCCCGTTCGGGAACTCGCCGGCGCGCATGCGGCGGAACAGGTCTAAATTCTCCTCGACCGTGCGGTTGCGGTAGACGCTGGGGTGCCCCGGCTCGGTCAAGGTGCCGCGCATCGCGCGCATCTCCTCGAGCGGCGTGTCGTCGACATAGGCCTTGCCTGTACGGATCAGGTGCTCCGCCCACTCGTAGAGCTGCTCGAAGTAGTCCGACGCGTGGTAGAGGTGCTTCCCCCAGTCGAAGCCGAGCCAGCGCACGTCCTTCTCGATTGCGTCGATGAACTCCTGCTCTTCCTTGACCGGATTGGTGTCGTCGAAGCGCAGGTGGCAGCGCCCGCCGAATTCCTGGGCGATGCCGAAATTCAGGCAGATCGATTTGGCGTGGCCGATATGCAGATAGCCGTTCGGCTCCGGCGGGAAGCGCGTCACCACGGACTTGTGCTTGCCGGTCTTCAGATCGGTCTCGACTATGTCGCGGATGAAATCGCGCCCCGCCTCCGGCGCCGCCGCTTCGTCCGGCATCGTGCTGCTCAGCTCCATGGGTTGCCGCGCCTGAGATATGGGGCGCGCGGCGCCTATGTGCCAGTTTCGCGGCCATCCGCCAAGCCCCGTGACGCAGGCCGGACGCCAGCGCGATGGCAGACAGTGGCGCCGGCCCGCGGTATCGTGCGACTCTATCGCGGGAATCGGCGGGGGGCGGCCGCGCGGAATGAGGGAGGCGAATACCGAGCCGGGATTACGTCAGCCGCGCGCCTTGGGCTCGGGACCGACCCCCTCAACGTCAGAGGCCGTGCCCACCGTCCTCCTCGTGACGCCTTGGAGTCCCGATGCAATCGGCGGGGTCAGCGAGGTCGTTGTCAACCTGCACCGCGCCTTTGCTGGCGCCGGCATCCTGCGGCCGCGCATCCTCGTGGAGGCATATCCGCACCGGACTGTCATCGAGGCGCAGACTGAGACGCTCGGGCCTGTCGATTGCCTCTATCTCCCGCAGCCAAGTGGGCGCGAGCGACCGTTCCGACATGCCCTCGGCTTTCTTGCACGCTTTCCCGGCGCTCTCCTCCGACTTTGCCGGTACCTGAGCCGCCACGCTGTTGCTGCAATCAACATCCACTACCCGTCCCCGTCGCTGTTCAGCCTGCTGCTGGCCGCGCGGCTCTATAATCGGCGCGTGCCGGTCGTCCTCAGCTTTCACGGCGCCGACCTGAATGCCGCACGAAGCGCTCGTCCATTCGATCGCTGGCTCTGGCGACAGGTCATCCGGCACTGCGACGCTGCAGTCGCGTGCTCGCACGCCTTGGACGCGGAGGTCCGCGCGGTGCTGCCGGATGTCAGAGGCAAGCTGCACGTAATCCACAACGGAGTCGACGTCGAGGCCTGTCGCAGACTTGCGCGCTCCGTACCGCACCCCGAGGCGCTGCGCGGCCGCGGCTATCTCGCTTGCGTCGCAACCTTCGAACACAAGAAGGGGCAGGATGTGCTGCTTGCGGCCTTCCGTGCGGTGGCGCAGGACTTCCCAGACCTTCACCTTGCGCTGGTCGGCCGCAGCGGCCCGACGCTTGAGCCGCTTCGCGCTTCGCTCGCTGCGGATCCGCTGCGCGGGCGCGTGTCTTTCTTCCCGGACTGCAGCCACGCGCGTGCGCTGGCGATCTCGTCTGCTGCGGCGCTCCTCGTGCATCCGGCGCGGCAGGAGCCGTTCGGGATCGTCCTTCTCGAGGCTGCCGCGCTAGGCGTGCCGATCGTCGCCTCGGGCGTCGGGGGCATCCCGGAGATCGTGGAGGACGGATACTCTGGGCGCCTCGTACCTGCCGACGATCCTGGCGCGCTGGCTGACGCGATTACGGAGCTGCTGCGCGATCGAAACGCCGCACAGGCCTATGCAAGGGCGCTCGCAGCGCGCGTAGAGGCACGCTTCTCCTGGCAGGCGGCGATAGCAGCGTACGCGTGTCTGTTCAAGACGGCTCGCGGGCCGGCGCTCCGAAATGGCGCTCGGCATAGCGCCGGCTGATCGCGCGGTTGATCCGGCGTTCCACTGGACGAAGGATGCGTTCCGCCGCCAGCCTCATCTTCCAGCTCGGCAGCCACCGGAGAAGGCATTCCCGCATCATCATGTTGCGCCGGCGCCAGCCTAGATTGCGGTACTCCCGCGCGAAATAGGCGTCGTCGGCAAGGCGCCACTTCTTCTGGAAGTGCCGGAAGCTGGCCAAGTCCCACTCGTCGCTCCAGCGCAGCGCGAAGTAAGGCACGTCCGCCAGCCGCATCTTCACAGGCGGCAGGTAAGTGATCCGTGACGCCGGTTCGAACCAGATCTCGTAGCCGGCTTCCCGTAAGGCCATGCAGAAGTCGAGGTTCTCGCGCGTGCTGAGCATACGCTCATCGAGGCCCCCGACATCGTGGAACGCGTCGGTGCGCACCAGCATGCAGTGGAACTCGGCGCATTCCGTCGGCACGCTCTCCTTGGGGAAGTTCTTTTTGATGATCTTGTCGACGATGTGCCGTTCGCTGCCACCTGCCGTCTCGACCACGTCGACATGCGCCTTACCGCCCGCGAAATGGACGATCGTGTGCAGCGGCTTCAACTCGAAATTCAGCGGGCTGACGATGGCAGCCCCGGTCCGCTCCGCGCAGGCGACAAGCGGCGACAGCCAACCCGGCGCCACCACGACGTCATTGTCGATGAACACCATGTAAGGCGTCCTCACCTCCGCAGCGCCGAGGTTGCGCGCGCGGTTGGGCGACAAATAATGCTCGGTGCGGATCAGCCGGAAGCCGCGCGCAGCCGCCTGTCCAGAAAGATAGCGCGCGATGGACGCTGGCGCGCCGCCATCAACATAGATGAGTGCGAACGGCGCATCCGTATTCGCATAGATGCTCTCGAGCGATTCCGGAACATCGCTGAAATGATCGCGCGGCACGCAGACGATCGTGACCTTGGGCTGGTCCATTCTGACGACCTCGTCGAGGCGGTGTTAACCTGTTTCCGATCAAGGTTCCCCGGTAGATTATCGTGCCAGCGGCGCAACCGCTAGATGCGCGCGTGCCGCGCTAGAGCTTGCCGTCTTGATCCTTGCTACGGTCGCGGGGCTGCAGCTGGCTTGGCCCCATCTCGCGCAGGAACGGCGTCTTCGACGGCGCTTGAACCACGCCCGTGCGTGACGGGGGCGCCGGCGGCAACGTGGCCACTGGACGCGGCGCCTGGGCCGACCGAGGCGGCTGCGGCGGGCCCGGCGGAGCTGACGCGCGCACCGCAGGCGTTTCCGTCTTTGGCGGCGGCATCGTGGCCGAGGGCCCGACGAGCTTGCTGGCAAGCTGCTCGATGCCGCGGAAGAATGCGTCGTTGTTCGTAAGGCTGCTCTCGTACAGGTCGACGAGCTCAGTGGCCCGCGCGATTGCGGCATCGCGCTCCTTCTCGAGTTCGGCGATCCGGGTATTGGCCTTGTCGAGGGCGACCGCCTGGCTGCGCACCTTGTGCTCGATGCTCGCGAGCATCGTCAGGGCAAGCTTCGAGCGCTGATCGCGTTCCTGCTGGAACGCCTTCAGCCGGTCGGCAAAGCGCCCGAACCTCCTGTCCAGATCCTCGAAACTGGCCATCCGCCCTACATCCCGATGCGACCGCTCATCCTCGCGGATATCGGTTAAGTTTTCTGGAATTGTCCGTGCTGGGGCGGAGGATTCGTTAGCACATCGTTAATCAGGGCGCTTGGCAAGATTGACAGACGTCTGACGAATCGCCGAGCATTGCGCCACACGGCAGCAAGGAACCGGCGATGACCGCGGCGCAGCACGGCACGAATGAAGACGTCATCATCATCGGCGCCGGCATTGGCGGGCTGACGCTTGCGTTGTCGCTGCATCAGGCCGGCATCCCCTGCCGCGTCTATGAATCGGCGCCAGAGATCAAAGCGGTCGGCGTTGGCGTCAACCTGCTGCCGCATGCGACGCAGGAGCTCGCGCGGCTCGGCCTGGAGGACGCCCTGCGGCGCGTCGCCATCACCACCGCCGAATCGATCTTCTTCAATCGCTTCGGGCAGCTCATCTACCGCGAGCCGGTCGGGCGCTTCGCCGGCTACGCGCATCCGCAATTCTCGATCCATCGCGGCGACCTGCAGGCCGTGCTGCTCGACGCCTTCATTGCGCGCGCCGGCACGGACCGCTTGTTCAAGGGTTGGCACGCGACCGAGGTCGAGCAGGATCCGCACGGCGTCATCCTTCGCTTTCAGAACGCGGACGGAACCCGGCCGCCGCAGCGCGGCCGCGCGGTCGTCGCCTGCGACGGCATTCATTCGGCGATACGGCGCCAGTTCTATCCGGACGAAGGCCCGCCGCGCTATTCGGGCGTGAACATGTGGCGCGGCGTCACGCGCTGGCAGCCGATCCTGACCGGCGCCAGCATGATCCGCGCCGGCTGGCTCACGACCGGCAAGATGGTGATCTATCCGATCCGCGACCGCATCGACGCCGAGGGCCGCCAGCTGATTAACTGGGTCGCGGATCGGATAGATCACCATCTTGCCGGTGGTGAGCCAGCCGGCGCGGATCATACTGGCGCCGGTCAGGATCGGCTGCCAGCGCGTGATACCGCGCCAC
>DATAAP010000537.1:0-6552 GCA_036260035.1 Alphaproteobacteria bacterium
CGACGTCGCTGCGCTGCTGGCGAAGCTGCTGCTGGGCCGCAGCTTCCGGAATGATCACGACGGTTGAAAGGAGCAGGGCGGATGCCAGAAATCCAGCGGAAGCGCCCGAAAGACGCAACAACAGACCGGCTCGACTCGCACCCCGGGTTCGCATTGTGCGACGGACGATAAACCACGGATGGTATACGAGCAATTAATTTGGCCGCCAATAAGGCGAGCCGACCGCGTGCGTCGACGCAACCGTCGGCGGTCATCCGGCCCGGTGCTCAGCCCGACGAAGCGGTTTTAAGGTTCTGTTCACGATCGGCCTTCTGTAGGAGCTCCGCGAGCGGCCCGCGCAGCCGGTCATTCGCCGCCAGGATGCTGCCGCTCGCCAGTGGGTTGCGGCCACCGTCGATCTCGGACACGAAGCCGCCCGCTTCGCGGACGATCACGATTCCCGCAGCCATGTCCCAGCGGGAAAGGCCAAGCTCGAAGAAGCCGTCGAAGCGGCCGGCCGCGACATAGGCGAGGTCCAGCGCCGCGGCCCCCATGCGCCGCACGCCGGCGGTGCTGCCCATCACCGACTCGAGCATGCGCAGATAGCGCGGATGGTCGCCGCGGGCTCGGAAGGGGATACCGGTGCCGATCACCGAGTCGCCAAGCTGGCTGCGGCTCGACACGCGCAGCCGGCGGTCGTTCATGAACGCGCCGACACCGCGCTCGCCGTAGAAGAACTCGTCGCGCAGCGGGTCGTAGACGACGCCGGCGATCGGGTCGCCGTCGCGCTCGAGGGCCACTGAGACGCAGAACTGCGGGATGCCGTGCAGGAAGTTGGTGGTGCCGTCGAGCGGGTCGATCACCCAGCGATGATGCGGGTCCCTGCCCTTCTCCTCGCCGCCTTCCTCCATCAGGAAGCCGAAGTCCGGGCGGGCGCGGCTGAGTTCGGACTTCAGGATGCGCTCGGCCTGATGGTCGGCCGCCGACACGAAGTCCCCAGGTCCCTTGATCGAGACCTGGAGCTGCTCGACCTCGCCGAAATCATGGACCAGGCTGCGCGCCGCCTTTCGCACAGCGCGGTCCATGACATTGAACAGCGCGCTGCGCGCGCTGGTCGGCTCCATCCGGCGCGCGCGGCGCATGAGGCTACTCCTTGGCGCGCTCGACGTAAGTGCGCTCTTCGATGTTGATGACGATGCGGGTGCCGGCGCCGATGAACGGCGGCACCATGACGCGCACGCCGTTGTCGAGCACGGCGGGCTTGTAGGAGGACGAGGCTGTCTGCCCCTTCACGACGGCGTCAGCCTCGACCACGGTGCCGACCGTCGTCTGCGGCAAATGCACCGCGACCGGATTGCCCTCAATGAAGTCGATCGTCACGGTCATGTTGTCTGTCAGGAAGTCCGCCGGATCGCCGACCAGGTCGCGCGGCACGGCGATCTGCTCGTAGCTCTCCTTGTCCATGAAGGTGAGCTGGTCGCCATCGGCGAAGAGATATTGCATCTCCTTCTCATCGACGCGGAGCTGCTCGACCTGCTCGTCGGAGCGGAATTTATAATTGCTCTTAGTGCCGGTCTTGACGTCGCGCACTTCGATCTGGTTGAACGCGCCGCCCTTGCCCGGCGAGACGATGTTGTGCTTGAGCACGCGCCAGATGCGGCCGTCGATCTCGACAATGTTGCCCGCGCGAATGGCGCTACCGTTGATTCTCATGGTCTAACCGAATTTTGCGGAAAAAGCGGGCGGAAGCTAACAGAGCCGTGCGCCAGACTCAATCATGGCGAATAGCGCGAAATTGCGGCATTGAACGCTTTGACGGCCTTTGAGGGACCATCGGGATGGTTCCAGACGCCGCCGATCACCGCTAGGAAGTCGGCGCCCGCCTCCACCAGCGTCCCGCAATTCTCGGCCGTGATCCCGCCGATCGCCACGCACGGCACCGTCGTCGTCTCGCTCCACTGGCGCAGCAGCTCCGGCGTGGCCTTGGTCTTGGCATCCTTGCTCGCGGTCGGGAAAAAGGCGCCGAACGCCACGTAATCGGCGCCGGCTTCCGCTGCGGTGAAGGCGAGGTCGATCGAATTGTGGCAGGTCACGCCGACGATGCGGTCGGCACCGAGTGCAGCGCGCGCATCGCGGTAGCTCGCATCCTCCTGGCCGACATGGACACCGTCGCAGCCGGTCGCGGCGGCGAGGTCGGGCCGGTCGTTGAGGATGAAAGCGACGTCGCGCGACTGGCTTACCCGACGCAGGTGATCGCAAGCGCGGCGGATCGCATCGTCGTCGGCGTCCTTCAGGCGCAGCTGCACGCAGGCGACGTCCCCGGCATCGAGCGCTGCCGCGAGCGTGTCGGCGAACGCGGCTGGATCGAGCGCCTGCGGCGTGATCAGGTAAAGGCGGCAGCGTTGCTCGATCATGCGCATCTACAAAAGCATAGGGGCGGGTTTAAACCCGCCCCTACAACGCAGGTCATCGAGACCGGCTTACGCCTCGACCAGCTCCGACTTGGCGCCAGCCGGCGCGGTGCCGTCCTTGCCCTGGTAGATCTGGATGATCTTCTCGAGCATGGCGAGCGCCTTGTCGCGCGGGCGCTGGAACGTGTTGCGGCCGATGATCGAGCCGTTGCCGCCGCCGTCGCGGATCGCGCGCGCCTCGGCAAAGATGCCCTCATCGTCCTTCGCCTCGCCGCCGGAGAAGACGACGATGCGGCGGCCGTTGAAGCAGGACTGCACGACATGCGCGATGCGCGCGGCGGGCGAGGAGATGTCGATCTTCTGGCTCTCGTAGACCTTCTTCGCGGCCTCGAGCTCGAGCGCGTTGGTCGGCGGCTTGACCTTGATGATGTGCGCGCCGAGGAGGGCCGCCATATGCGCCGCATAGGCGCAGATGTCCATCGCCGTCTCGCCTTGCTTCGAGAGCGAGCCGCCGCGCGGATACGACCACACAACCACGGCGAGGCCGGCCGCCTTCGCCTCGCGGCCCATCTCCTTGATCTGTTCCATCATATCGTAGGCGACGTCGGAGCCGGGATAGATGGTGAAGCCGATCGCCGAGCAGCCAAGCCGCAGCGCGTCCTGGACGCTCGCGGTCACCGCCTGCGACGGCGCTTCCTTGACGCGCGACAGGCTGTTCGCGCTGTTGACCTTGAGGATGGTCGGGATCGCGCCGGCGAAGGCGTCCGCGCCGGCCTCGATCATGCCTAACGGGGCCGCATAGGCTGACAGACCGGCATCGATCGCAAGCTGGAAGTGATAGTGCGGATCGTAGGCGGGCGGGTTCGGCGCGAAACTGCGCGCGGGCCCGTGCTCGAAGCCCTGGTCGACCGGCAGGATGACCAGCTTGCCCGAGCCGCCGAGCTTTCCGTGCATCAGGATGCGCGCCAGATTGGCCTTCGTGCCCGGGTTGTCGCTCTCGTAGTTGTCGAGGATGCGCTTAACCTTTTGCGTGATCTTCACGAGGTTTCTCCTTGGCTCGGGCGTCGGTGATTGGCCCGCGTTCTAGCCCGGCAGGCCGCATTTTGCAATTGTCCGCCGGCCGTGCTTGGTTAACCAAGAAACCATCACGGATATGCCCGTTCGGAGTGCCGAACTAAGCACGAAGGACAACTAGCGAGGAACAATGCTCCTGCATCTGCAGACTTGGCGCGATGTCGAGACCTATCTTGCGCGCTCGCGCGCCATAATCGTGCCGATCGGCTCCACAGAGCAGCACGGCCCCAACGGGCTGATCGGCACCGATGCGATCTGCGCCGAGGTGATCGCCAAGGGCGTGGGCGAGGCGGCGGACGCCTTGGTCGCGCCGACCATCAATGTCGGCATGGCGCAGCATCATCTCGGTTTCGCCGGCTCGATCACCCTGCGTCCAAGCACCTTGATCGCGGTGGTGCGCGACACGATCGCGTCGCTGGCCCGGCACGGCTTCCAGCGCTTCTATTTCGTGAACGGGCATGGCGGCAATGTCGCGACCGTCACCGCGGCCTTCTCCGAAATCTACGCGGAGACGAGCCTGCAGTCGGCGGGCAACCGTGCCGCCGTCAAGTGCACCTTGCGCAACTGGTGGGAAAGCAGTGCCGTGAAGGCGCTGTCGCGCGAGCTCTATGGCAATGCCGAGGGCAGCCATGCGACGCCGTCCGAAGTGTCGCTCACCTGGTTCGCCTATCCCGAGGCGGCGCGGCCCATGACGCTCGATCCGCCGATAGCGCCCCGCGGGAGTTTCACGGACGCCGACGACTATCGGCGCAACTTCCCCGACG
This sequence comes from Alphaproteobacteria bacterium, assembly GCA_036260035.1. GTDB lineage: Bacteria > Pseudomonadota > Alphaproteobacteria > CACIAM-22H2 > CACIAM-22H2 > DATAAP01. Next base: position 4,229 of record DATAAP010000537.1, read on the forward strand.
GCCGCATCGGCTCCAATCCCGGCCTGTCGAGCGTCGAGGCCGGCAAGCGCCTGTACGATGCCGCGGTCCAGGACCTTGCCGCCGACTACCGCTCCTGGGCGGCCGCCTGAAACGCAGGCGAGGCACCGGGTGAAACATCTAAGTCGCTGATCCGCATAGGCTATCGGACGCTGTTTCGATGTTTCATCGTTTCGCGCGGTCTACTTCGCCCCTTTGCGGCGGGTCAAGCCGGATTCTACACTCGCGCGGCGCGGCGAAATGGAGTACCAGCGCCGTCCCACATCCGACCGTTGCTCTCCATGGAAAGTCTGATTGAAGGCTATCGTCGCTTCCGTGCAACTGGCTGGCAGGAGCACCGCCGGCTGTTCAAGGAGCTCGCCGCGCGCGGCCAGTCGCCGCGGGCGATGGTGATCACCTGCGCCGATTCGCGCCTCGATCCGCAGCTCATCTTCGGCACGGCGCCCGGTGAGGTCTTCGTTGTGCGCAATGTCGCCAACCTGGTGCCGCCCTACGCGCCCGATTCCGCCTATCACGGCACGAGCGCGGCGCTCGAATTTGCCGTGCGCGTGCTCAAGGTCGAGCACGTCATCGTGCTCGGCCACGCGCAGTGCGGCGGTATTGGTGCGCTGCTGCGCGGGGCAGGTGAAGGCGGTGCCGACTTCGTCGATACATGGATGAAGATCGCGACGCCCGCGCGCGAGCGGGCGCTGCTGATGACCGGAGGCGACCCTGAGCGTGCTCAGACCTTGTGCGAGCACGAGGCGATCAAGGTGTCGCTCGAGCACCTGATGACGTTTCCGTGGATCCGCGAGCGTGTCGAGAGCGGGAGCCTTGCGCTGCACGGCTGGTATTTCGGCATCGAGAGCGGCGAGCTGCTGCGCCTCGATAAGGACGGTAAGTTCCGCGCGGTGTAGCCGCACCTCGTTCCACGGAGTGAATCTCGGCGCGAACTTTTTCTTCGCGCGCGTTCTCCGCGGCGGAACGACTCGACTCGGGATGACGTTGCGGCTTCTGCGACTCACACGCGAGGCGAAGCGCAACGTGCGGCAACGATCTTGTCTCGGCACGGCGGCACGCGCGGGGATACGCGAATCCGCACCGCGTGTGCGTCCTGACCGATGCCGCGCAAGCCTGCGGAACCTCCCTTGGAAGCGAGAAGCGTTCCTCTTCACGAAGAGGTCGCGACAGTCGCGAAGCGCACGGTCGAGCGACGCGCTCGCATAGACAAGAAGGTTCGCACGCGTACCGAGACTATCGAAACCGTCCTGCGCCGCGAGCAGCCGGCGATCGAGCGCATACCGATCAATCGGGAAGTCTCCGAAGTTCCGGCGGTACGCCAGGAAGGGGACACCTTTGTCATTCCGGTTCTGGAGGAGATCGCCGTGATCGAGCGCTGCCTGGTGCTGCGCGAAGAAATACGGATTCGCAGGCACGAGATCGTCGAGCCGTTCCGGCAAGACGTGACGCTCCGCGTGGAGGAGGTCGTCGTCGATGCCTCTCCGCGGGACGGCGAAGCTATCGCTCCTTCGACACACACCATAAAGCAGGGAAAGGACGACTGATGTACCGAACAATCGTGGCAACGTATCAAGGGCTCTCGGACACTTCCGCGCTAAGACAAGACCTCGAATCCGCCGGCATCGCCCGAGACCGCGTGCGGATCTCGTCTGACGCCGACGATAGAACGGGAGCGGCTCCAGCATCCAGCGACGAATATCGATCCGGTGGAATCCTCGATTGGCTGTTCGGCGTGCCCGATGACGAGGCGAATACGTATCGGAGGAGCGTCGAGCAGGGCCATACGATCGTAACCGTTCATGCGGAGGCCAGGCAGGCGGATGCGGTCGGTCGAGCGCGGCGGCGTGCGCGTGCGCAGCTATGTCGTCGAGCAGCCGTTCGAGGAGCTGGTGCGCCTGCGCGACGAGACGATACGGGTGGAGCGCCGTCCGGTCTCGGATACGGCGCCGGTTGGCGCGGATGCATTCAAGGAGCGCAGCTTTGAGATGCGCGAGCGCGACGAAGAGGCGGTCGTTCAGAAGTCGGCGCGGGTGAAGGAGGAAGTTGTCGTGAGCAAGGACGTGGGCGAACGGACCGAGCAGGTGCGCGACAAGGTCCGGCGCACGCAGGTCAACGTCGAGAAGGAGCCGGAGACGGCCGGTGCCGCGCCGGCCGGCACAACGGCCCCGCCGAAGCATTAGGTACAGTCAAACGTCCGATGCTGTCCGAGCGACAGCGGCTTTCGCGGTGCCATTGCTGCGAACTGACACGGATGTCGCCAAGCTCGGCGGCAGCGCTTGGCGCCTGCGGCTGGTGCCTGCAGCTGG
>DATAAP010000538.1:0-3072 GCA_036260035.1 Alphaproteobacteria bacterium
CCGGCAGGCCGCCGCGGTCCTGCAGCAGGGCGTCGAACTCGGCCGCCGTCACGGGGCCGTAGGTCTGGAAGCTCGGGGCCGGCGCCTCGCGGTAGGCCGCCCGCAGCCGGCCGATGCGGTCGAGGCCGGCGCGCTGGCGCACCACCTCCGGCGAGACCCCATACACGGCGGCCCCGCTCAGGCCGAAGATCTTGGCCTTGAGCGCCGGCGTGAGGGCCGGATAACCGTGCTTCTGTACCAGCGCGTCGGATATCTGGAAGGCGCGGAAGGCCTGGATCTGGTCCTGCGGCGAGCCGTACCAGATCGAGTCCGTGCCCCACAGCACGTTGTCCTCGCCGACATGGCGCAGCAGCTTGCCCACGCCATGCGCTGCCGCCTCCGGATCGCGCATCAGGAAGCGCCAGGTGCTGCCGAGTTCGGCGTACACGTTCCGGCCCGGGCCTATGCCGTTGTCCTGCAGGGACTTCACGAGGCTGTCGATGCCGCGCTCGGCATTGGCCGGGTTGTACGGCCCCTCGCGCCGGTCGGTTTCGAAGCCGGAGTGGTAGATGATGAAATTGACGTCCGGGAACATCCGCGCCGCCGGGCCGACATCGGCGCAGGTCGCAAACTCCTTTGGCATCGATGCAAAGGGCAGGCCCTTGTGGATGGCAATGTTCTTGATGCCGAGCGCGCGCGCCTGCTCGATGAACGGGATGCCGACGCGCGGGTCGTCGAGGCGCCAGCCTGTGCCCTGGGGGCCCCATTGCGTATAGACCTTCCACGCCGCCACAGGGTACGTGCGCGCCATCGTCGCCATGCGGTCGATCTCACCGGGCGCGTTCGGCACGACCGGTGCGTGCAGAAGCAGCCGGTCCATGCCTTTCAGCTTGGCGACGAGCTCGCGCGTGCGTCTCGCTTCCTCGGCCGTCAGCGGATTGTCCTCCGGCAGGCCGGGGACGAAACTCAGCACCGCGATCTGCGTGTCGCTGTCGACGAAAACCTCCTTGATGAAGCGGTCGGCCGAGAAACAGGCCACCGGGTCGCTTTCGCCGCAAGAGCCTTGCGGCATGCCCGCGAGCGCGCGTTGCCACTGCTGCGCGCCCTGGCGCTGGCGCCACGCGCCGTTCACATCCACCATATGCGTCTGCACATCGAAGATGAATTCGCGGCCGGACAAGGTCTGCGCCGCGGCGGCCGGCTCGAAAGCGGCTTCCTTCGGCAGAACGAAGCCGCCGCCGCCCGCGCCGGTCGCGGCGAATACTTCCTGATAAGCGAGCAGCGTCGTTGCAGCACCGCACAATCCGACAAGGAAATCGCGTCGCGACGCACCCGTCCGCCGCGCATGCGCGTCATTGCGCTCCTGCGCCAGCCGCCGCGCGGCGCGCAGCGCCGGGCTCAGAGGTACAGGACGAAATTCGCCATTCGAGGTGGAATCGATCTTGATGGGAAGCCGGTCGGACATGGTGCGCTCCTCCGTTCCATGAGGCGGCACGGCCCTCCACGGGGCCGTGGCTGGATCGTACCCCGCCTGCATCGCTATACTGAGCGCAATTCCGGACAGACCTTCCAAGGAGACGACGCATGCAGGACACGATGGCCAAGCCAAAGACCGCGACCGGCGTTCCGCTCAAGGACCAGAAGCTGTTCCGGCAGCAATGCTACGTCGACGGCGCCTGGATCGACGGCGACCGCAAGGCAACGATCGATGTCACCAATCCCGCGAACGGTGCGGTGATCGGCACCGTGCCGCGGCTGGGCGCCGCCGAGACGCGCCGCGCGATCGAGGCGGCCGAGCGCGCCTATCCGGCCTGGCGCGCCAAGACTGCCAAGGAGCGCGCCGTCATCATGCGCCGCTGGTACGACCTGATCATGGCGAATCAGGACGACCTGGCCGTCCTGATGACGACCGAGCAGGGCAAGCCGTTAGCTGAAGCAAAAGGCGAGGTCGCCTATGCCGCGTCGTTCATCGAATGGTTCGGCGAGGAGGCGAAGCGCATCTACGGCGACACGATCCCGCAGCATCAGGCCGACAAGCGCATTGTCGTCATCAAGGAGCCCGTGGGCGTCGTTGCCTGCATCACGCCGTGGAACTTCCCGGCAGCGATGATCACGCGCAAGGCGGGACCAGCGCTGGCCGCCGGCTGCACTGTGGTGTTGAAGCCCGCGACGCAGACGCCGTTCTCGGCGCTGGCGCTCGCGGAGCTCGCCGAGCGCGCGGGCGTGCCCAAGGGCGTGCTCAACGTCGTCACCGGTCCGGCCGGCGAGATCGGCGGCGAGCTTACCTCCAATCCGATCGTGCGCAAGCTGTCCTTCACCGGCTCGACCGAGATCGGCAAGCTGCTGATGGAGCAGTGCGCCGGCACCGTGAAGAAGACGTCGATGGAGCTCGGCGGCAACGCGCCGTTCATCGTCTTCGACGACGCCGATCTCGACGCGGCGGTCGAGGGCGCCATCATGTCGAAGTACCGCAACACGGGGCAGACCTGCGTCTGCGCCAACCGCTTCCTGGTGCAGGATAAGGTTTACGACGCCTTCGCCGAGAAGCTCGTCGGCGCCGTCAAGAAGCTGAAGGTTGGTAACGGGCTCGAGCCCGGTGTCAACCAAGGCCCGCTGATCGATGACAAGGCGGTCGACAAGGTCGAGGCGCACGTCAAGGATGCGGTTTCCAAGGGTGCCAAGATCGTCACCGGCGGAAAGCGCCATGCGCTCGGCGGCACGTTCTTCGAGCCGACCGTGCTGACCGACGTCAACACGCAGATGGCGGTCGCGCGCGAGGAGACGTTCGGCCCGGTGGCGCCGCTCTTCCGCTTCACCGACGAGAAGGAGGCGATTCGACTCGCCAACGACACCGAGTTCGGTCTCGCGGCCTATTTCTACGGCCGCGACATCGGCCGGGTGTGGCGCGTGGCGGAGGGCCTCGAATACGGCATCGTCGGCATCAACACCGGCATCATCTCGACCGAGGTGGCGCCGTTCGGCGGTATGAAGGAGTCCGGCACCGGCCGCGAGGGCTCCAAGTACGGCATCGAGGATTACCTGGAGATCAAATATCTCTGCATGGGCGGAATTTAGAAGGAACTATTGTCGTAT
>DATAAP010000539.1:0-8590 GCA_036260035.1 Alphaproteobacteria bacterium
CAGTCCGAATGTCGCGCCCGCTTTTCACGCACCAGCCGCCAGCGCGGACCCGAAGGTGACGCGCTCGGCACGGGTCATCGCAGTCATTCCGCATTTCGCCTGCGAGCGCTGGCTTGCGGCGGCACTCACATCGCTCACACGGCAAACGCGCGCGCCGGACGGCATTGTCGTCATCGACGACGCCTCGCCGGAACCACCCGCCGATATCTGTCGGCAATTTCCCGAGGTGACGCTTCTGCGCAGCACCGAGAATGTCGGGCCATACCGGCTGACGCAGCAGGTCATCAACGAGACCGGCTACGATGCGATCCTATTCCAGGACGCCGATGACTGGTCCTGCGCCGACCGCCTCGAGCTCGCGCTCGCCGAGATCGAGCGCACCGGCGCCGAATGGATCGGCACGCAGGAGATCCGGCTAGCGGAGTCTGGCGCCTATCAGCCCGCCTCGTATCCCCTCGACGTCAACCGCGCGAGCGAGAATGGTCCGCAGCATCCGCTGCTGAACCCGACCAGCATGGTCTCGCGCGCGCTCGTGCAACGGCTCGGCGGATTCGCCACGGGCCTGCGCTTCAGCAACGATACCGAGCTCCTCTATCGCGCGGTCTTCGACGCGAGGATCGTCAATCTACCGACCTTCTCCTTCATCCACCGCAAACGCCCGAACTCGATGGTCAGCAGCCCGGAGATCGGCATGCAGAGCCGCAAGCGCCAGGAGCTCCTGAAGCTGCTGCACGAGCGGGCCGACCACAACGTCGCGCGGCGGCGCGCCGGGCAGCCGCTCGAGCTCGGGCCGCTGTCGACGGCGCCGGCCGTCGACCTCCGCCATATCTGCGGGCCCCGCCTGCGACCCGCATCGCGCTAAAAGACTGCCTCCACCCGGACCGAGGTGTCGGGTTTTCTTACAGGCGCCGCGCGCGATAGCCCGCCATTGGCCTGAAATTATTAAAGAAATGCTACGCACCACTGTGGCGCGGATATTGCGTAGGTCGATCAGACACAGGTTTTTGTCGCGTAGGCCGCCCCGAAGCGCGGGTGGATCAGGCCGCGGGGCGTGCAGCCGCCTGCGACCCGACGCATCGGCCAGCGGCGTGCGGATGATCGACGGGGGCGTATGGACCTACTTTTCGCGCTGTTGCCCACGGCAGCGCTCTTGGCCATCGGTGCGCTGGTGCTGCCGCGGATCGACTCGCGGCGCGAAGGCGTGCGGCTTGCGGTCGTGCTCGTCTGCCTCGCCCTCATCGCGCGCTACGCCTTCTGGCGGGTGACCGAGACCCTGCCGCCAGCGGAACTGACGTTCGCGGCGATCCTGCAATGGTCCTACATGACCATCGAGGCGGCGGTGATCTATTTCACGTCGCACAATCTGGTCGTCCTGACGCGCACCCGCGACCGGAAGCGGGATTCGACGGGCAACCAGCCGTGGCTTGCGTCTCTCGCCCGGCAGCCGCTGGTCGATATCCTAATCCCGACCTACAACGAGGACCGTTCAATCGTCGAGCGCACGATCGTCGGCGCCCTCGCCCTCGATCATCCGCGGCTGCGAATCTGGGTGCTGGACGATGGCGCGCGCCCGTGGCTCAAGACGCTGTGCGGCGAACGCGGCGTGCGTTACATCGCCCGCGAGACGCATGAGAACGCCAAGGCGGGCAATCTCAACAGCGGCCTCGTGCGCATCGCGGCGGAGCGCGAGGCGAGCGATTTCGTAGCCGTGTTCGACGCCGATTTCGTGCCGCAGCCGAATTTCCTCAAGCGGACGCTCGCGCTATTCCGTGACGAACGTGTCGGACTGGTGCAGACGCCGCAGCACTTCTTCAACAGCGGGCCGATGCAGTTCAATTTCCGCGCCGACCGCACCTGGCCGGAAGAACAGCGCGTGCAGTACGACGTGCTGCTGCCTTCGCGCGACGCGTGGGGCACCGCATTTTGCTGCGGCACCTCGTTCGTCGTCCGCTACGCGGCCCTCCAGTCGATCGGCGGCGGCATACCGACCGAGAGCGTGACCGAAGACTACTTGACCACGCTGAAGCTGAATGCGGCGGGCTGGAAGTCCATCTATCTCGACGAGCGGCTCAGCGCGGGGCTCGCGCCGGCCGGCATCGGCGAGTACATCTCGCAGCGCAGCCGCTGGTGCCTCGGCACCATGCAGATCTTCCGCGGGGCGTGGGGCATATTCTCGCGCCACCGCGTCACCGCCCTTGAACGGCTGCATCTGCTCGATCATTTCGGCTATTGGGCCGTCCTCGTGCCGTTCCGCTTGCTGCGGCTATTCGTGCCGGCGCTGTACTGGGTCACCGGCGTGTTCGTCATGAACGCGGACGCGGTGGGTTATGCCAGCTACGCCTTCCCGGCGCTCGCCGCGATCACGGTCGCCAGCGCGTGGTGGAGCGGCGGCCGGACCGTGCCCGTGGCAAACGACGTGAACGTGCTCATCATGAGCTTCGGCGTGATGAAGGCGTCGCTCGTCGGATTGCTGCGGCCCAAGGGCCACCCGTTCCGGGTGACGTGCAAGGATACCTGCCGCAAGAACGTGGTCGTGCACTGGTCCCTGCTGGCCCGCTTTGCGGCGATCCTGCTGGTGACCGGGGGCGGCGCGGCTGCGGCGTTGAGCGGCTATCTCGTCCCGGCGCAGAGCGATGCGATCGGCATCGCGCTGTGGATGTCGGCCGTCGACATTGTCATCCTCGCCGTCGCCGCCATGGCCTGCATCGAGCGGCCGCGCGCACGGCTGGATGAGCGCTTCCCGATCGCCGAGCGCGCCATCGTCCAGACCAGCACTCGCAGCTTCTCGGTCACGACCGAGGACCTCTCGGTCAGCGGCGCCCGGATCCGCTGCGCCACGGCACTGAAGCCGGGCACGTCTATCATCCTCCACGTCAAGGATGTCGGCAGCATCCCGGCCCTGGTGCTACGGCGCGGCCACAGCTCGGCAGCGCTGGGGCTTCAGCCATCGCCGGCGCACCGCGATGCCTTGCTGCGCAAGCTGCATGCCCGCGACCATCACCGCATCAACGGTCCGTACCCGCTGCTTCCAGTGCTGCGGGCGGCGATGGCGCGACTGGTCAGTCTTTTCCGGCAACGGACGGAGGTCTCGCAATCATCCGAGCCAGCACCGTTGCAGATCTCCGTTCCCGCTCCGACGCAAACCGCGTCAGCCTCGCCGCCGGAGCTCACGCGCTCATCGACCGTGCTGCCTTTCCAGCCGCGGCGTGGGGCCTCGCGCGAACGCGGCCGATCTGCCACGATAGCGAAGCTGCCGAGTCTGCCCCGTGCCGGAGTTCGCGACCTATCCGACCCTGCGTGACAAGCCCGTCCTGATCACAGGCGGTGCTTCGGGCATTGGCGCGGCCATCGTCCAGCAGTTCGCAAACCAAGGCGCACGCACCGCCTTCATCGACTTCGATGCCGACGCCGGTTCGGCACTCGCCGCGCGGCTCGCTTCGAGCCGGCACCGGCCGCATTTCGTCGCCGCCGACCTGCGCAATGTCGAGGCGCTGCGGGATGCGATCCGCGCTATCGGAAGCGCGATCGGCCCGCTGAAGATCCTCGTGAACAACGCTGCGCGCGATGATCGCCACGCGGTGGACGCGGTGACCCCGGCCATGTGGGACGACCTGATGGCCTCCAACCTGCGCCACCAGTTCTTCTGCGCGCAGGCGGTGCGCGAGGATATGGCGGCGGCGGGCGGCGGCTCGATCATCAATCTCGGCTCGGTGAGCTGGATGTGGGGGCTCGGCGGCATGCCGGTCTACCTCGCCGCTAAGGCAGGCGTCGCAGGCCTCACCCGCGCGCTGGCCAGGGACTTCGGCCCGGACCGGATCCGGGTCAATTCGGTGGTGCCCGGCTTTGTCGCGACCGAGCGGCAGATGAGGCTGTGGATGTCGCCCGAAAGCCTGAAAGGCGTTCTCGATCGCCAGTGCTTGAAGGAGATCCTGCAGCCGGACGACATCGCACGCATGGTCCTGTTCCTCGCCGCGGACGACAGCCGTCTTTGCACCGGGCAGAACTTCATCGTCGACGGCGGGGCCACCTAAATGCCGGTGGCGCGCCTAAGATTTTGGTTGCGTTAGGCGGCCGATCGCCTTTTCGCCCAGTCCTCATCGGACTGAATGCATCGGGCGCTAGACCGGTGGCGCCTTATAGTAATGCCAAAGGAATTGTGCCGCGGCGCCGCGATAGGGGCGCCACGGCTCAGCGAGCTTCGCCAGGCGCTTGGGATCCGGTCGCCGCCGCAGCCGCTTGAGGCGCTGCATGGCGATCGCGAGTGCGAGATCGCCGGCAGGAAAGACGTCCGGCCGCCCTAGAGCGAAAAGCAGATACACTTCCGCGCTCCAGCGGCCGATGCCCTTGATCTGGATGAGGTGCGATATGGCGGCTTCGTCATCCAGCGTATGGATGAGGTCGAGATCGACGCGCCGGTCGAGGATGTCGCGGGCCAGGCCTTGCGCATAGAACGCCTTCTGGCGCGACAACCCGAGTTTCCGCAGTGCGTCGGTATCGAGCTGCGCAACCGCCTCCGGCACCAGCGGATCGATAGCGCCCGCGAGCCGCGTCCATAGCGCGGCGGCGGACGCAGCCGAGACCTGCTGAGCAACGATGGCGCGCAGGAGGCTTGCGAAGCCGGGCGGGCGCTCGCGCGGTGGCGGAGGGCCGATCGCCGCGAGCGCCGCGGCGAGATCGGGATCGCGCTCGGCGAGTGCCTCCAGGGCGGTGCTGCGCATGTTCATAGCGAAGACAAATGTGCTGATTTCCGGCACTGGGGCAATGCACAACAGGAACGTAGCCCGAAACCGCGCCATTCGAAAAATGGAACGGAATCGGCCGCTTTTTGCGCTTGTCCGTAAACGGGCAGGCGTCTAGTCATAGCCCGGTCAGCGAGAACCGATTGCCGAGGATGAAACGCACGATGGCGGACGGAACGGCGCCGAAGGATTTCACGACGCGCCTGTTCGGCGGCGAAGACGTGGTCGACACCTCGCCCAAGGTCGCCGACGAGGTGAAGTGCACGACCTGCTACATGTGCGCATGCCGCTGCGGCATCAAGGTTCATCTCAAGGATGGCCGCATCCGCTTCATCGAGGGCAACAAGGATCATCCGGTCAACCGCGGCGTGCTCTGCGCCAAGGGCTCCGCCGGCATTATGCAGCAGTATTCGCCCGCCAAGCTGACCAAGCCCCTGCTCCGCACGGGCGAGCGCGGCAGCGGCGCCTTCAAGCAGATCGAATGGGACGAAGCGCTAGCGCTCGCGACCAAATGGCTTGGCGACATCCGCGCGACCGATCCCAAGAAGCTCGCCTTCTTCACCGGGCGCGACCAGAGCCAGTCGCTGACAGGCTGGTGGGCAGCACAGTTCGGCACGCCGAATTTCGCGGCGCATGGCGGCTTCTGCTCCGTCAACATGGCCGCCGCCGGGCTTTATTCGATCGGCGGCAGCTTCTGGGAGTTCGGCGAGCCTGACTGGGACCGCACGAAATACTTCCTGATGTTCGGCGTCGCCGAGGACCATGACTCCAATCCGATCAAGCTGGGCCTGTCGCGGCTGAAGGAGCGCGGCGCGAAGTTCGTCTCTGTCAACCCGGTGCGCACCGGCTATTCCGCGGTCGCCGACGAATGGATCGGCATCCGCCCGGGCACCGACGGGCTGCTGGTGATGGCGCTGATTCACGAGTTGCTGCGCGCCGACAAGATCGATCTCGACTTCCTCGCCCGCTACACCAATGCGCCGTGGCTGGTCATCAAAGCGGCGGGTGCCGCCGATGACGGCCTATTCGCGCGCGACGGCGAAGGCCGCCCGCTGTGCTGGGACGCCAAGCGCAAGGCCCTAGCGAACGCGATGTCGCCGGATGTGTCGCCCGCCGTCGTCGGCGAAGTCACGCTGACCGACGGCCGCAAGGCGGTACCGGTCTTCCAGCTCCTCGCCGAGCGCTATCTCGACCGCCGCTATGCGCCCGAAGCGGTCGCCAAGAGCTGCGGCGTTCCCGCCGCGACCATCAAGCGCCTCGCCGCAGAACTGGCGCATGCCGCGTTCGAGCAGCAGATCGTGCTGCAGCAGCCCTGGACGGACTGGGCCGGCCGCCGCCACGAGACGATGATCGGGCGGCCGGTGTCGATGCATGCGATGCGCGGTATCTCGGCGCATTCGAACGGCTTCCACACCTGCCGCGCGCTGCACGTTCTGCAGATGCTGCTCGGGGCGATCGATACACCGGGCTCGTGGCGCTACAAGGCACCCTTCCCGCGCCCGTCGCCGCCCGGCCCGAAACCCGCCGGGAAGGTCGTCGCCGCGAACCAGCCGCTCGGCGGCATGCCGCTCGGCAATCCGACCGGCCCCGAGGACCTTCTGCTCGAAGCCGACGGCACGCCCACGCGCATCGACAAGGCCTATTCCTGGGAAGCGCCGCTCGCCGCGCACGGCCTGATGCACATGGTGATCCGTAACGCCTGGGCGGCGGATCCCTACAAGATCGACACGCTGTTCATGTACATGGCGAACATGTCCTGGAACTCGGCGATGAACACTGCCGGCACGATCGCCATGCTGACGGACAAGGAGCCGGACGGCTCCTACAAGATCCCGCGCATCATCTACGCCGACGCTTACGCCTCGGAGATGGTCGCCTACGCCGACCTCGTGCTGCCGGATACGACCTATCTGGAGCGCTGGGACTGCATCTCGCTGCTCGACCGCCCGATCGGCTCGGCCGAGGGCCCGGGCGACGCAATCCGCCAGCCGATCATCAAGCCCGACCGCGATGTGCGGCCGTTCCAGGACGTGCTGATCGACCTCGGCGCGCAGCTCAAGCTGCCGGGCTTCACCAATGCGGATGGCAGCCCGCGCTATCCGGGCGGCTATGCCGACTACATCGTCAACCACGAGCGCAAGCCGGGCATCGGCCCGCTCGGCGGCTGGCGCGGGCCGAGCGGCGATCAGCAGGGTGCCGGGCCCGTCAACCTCAAGCAGCTCGACCGTTACATCGAGAATGGCTGTTTCTGGCGCCATCACCTGCCGGAGGACCAGCTCTACTACAAGCATGCGAACCGCGGCTATCTCGAGACCGCGCAGCGCATGGGCATGGTCGACAAGGTCGAGCAGATCGTGCTGCAGCTTTATTGCGAGCCGCTGCAGAAATTCCGCCTCGCAGCACAAGGCCATGGCGCGATCCAGCCGCCCGAGCAGCACCGCAAGCGCGTCGAAACCTATTTCGATCCGCTGCCGATCTGGTACACGCCGTTCGAGGAAAGCCAGGTTCCGCATGCAGACTTCCCCCTGCACGCGATCACGCAGCGGCCGATGCAGATGTACCACGCGTGGCACTCGCAGAACGCCTGGCTGCGGCAGATCACTGGCGAAAACCGGCTCTACATGCACCGCGGCACAGCGATGGCGCTCGGGCTTGCCGACGACGACTGGGTCTGGGTGACCAGCCACCACAACCGCGTGCGCTGCCGCGTGCGGCTGATGGACGGCGTCAATCCGAACACGGTGTGGACGTGGAACGCGATCGGCAAGCGCTCGGGCGCGTGGAACCTGCCGACCGACGCGCCGGAATCGACGCGCGGCTTCCTGCTCAACCATCTGATCGCCGAGCTGCTGCCCGAGAAGAACGGCTACCGCTACTCCAACTCCGACCCGGTGACGGGCCAGGCCGCCTGGTACGATCTGCGCGTGCGCATCGAGAAGGCGCCGGCGGCCGAAGCCGGTGAGAGCGCGCCGCGCTTCCTGCCGATCACGCGCCTGCCCGGCCTCGCCGAGCCGCCGGCGATCCTGCGCTACGGCGCCGACATCTCGCCGGGCGACCGCATCGGCAAGCGCAACCCGACTGAGCCCGCCCACGGAAGCGACTGATGACGTCTTACGTTCCTCCTGAACCGGGACAGAAGAAGCTCGGCCTGGTGATCGATCTCGACACCTGCGTGGGCTGCCATGCCTGCGCGGTGAACTGCAAGGAATGGAATGCCAGCGGCCATTCCGCGCCGCTGACGGACTTCAATCCCTACGGCGCCGGGGCCGAGGGCGTCTGGTTCAACCGCGTGCATTCCTACGAGGTCGAAGACGGCGACAACAGCCGTACCGTCCACTTCCCGCGGAGCTGCCTGCATTGCGCGGAGCCGGCCTGCGTCACGGTCTGCCCGACCGGCGCGTCCTACAAACGCGCCGAGGACGGCATCGTGCTGGTCAATCCCGATACCTGCATCGGCTGCAAGCTGTGCTCGTGGGCGTGCCCTTACGGCGCACGCGAGTTCGACGAAGATGCCGGGGTGATGAAGAAGTGCACCTTGTGCATCGATCGCATCTACAACGAGAACCTGGCACCTGAAGACCGCGTGCCGGCCTGTGTCGCGACCTGCCCGGCCAAGGCGCGGCATTTCGGGGATCTAGGCGACCCCAGCTCCGAGGTCTCGAGATTGGTCGAGGCGCGCGGCGGGGTCGAGCTGATGCCGGAGCTCGGCTACAAGCCGGTCAACCGCTACCTGCCGCCGCGGCGCAAGCCGGCAAGCACCGTGACCGAGCTGCCGGACGCCAGCGGCGACGTGCATCCGGTGCTGCGCTGGATCGACCGCGTGCTGTCGCGCTGAGCCATGCATCCCGCGC
>DATAAP010000540.1:0-2144 GCA_036260035.1 Alphaproteobacteria bacterium
GCCGTTGAACGCGTCGCCCGCCGCGGTCGTGTCGACGACATTGATGATGCGCTCGGCCGCGATCTGGAACAGCGTCTTGCCGTCGGAGGCGAGCGCCACCGATTCGCCGTTCTTAACCGCGATCTCGCGCACGCCGCTGCCGTGCAGCCGGTCGATCGTCGAGCGCGGGTCGGCATCGCCGAACACGGTTTGCTCGTCGCTGAACGTCGGCAGCGCCACGTCGACTCGCTTCAGCACGTCGGCGAAGGCGGCGCGCGTCGACTCCACGCTCGGCCAGCCGCGCGCACGGTAGTTGCTGTCGAACACCACGCGGCCGCCGCGGGCGCGGGCGCGGTCGAGCGCATCCGTCAGCCTTTCGCGGGCCGGGCCGTCGAGAATCGAGAGCGTGATGCCGGACAGATAGATCCAGTCATAGCCGGCGAGGGCATCCGCAAGGCCCTTGCCGGGCTCGCCCGCGAACATGTCACGCGCGGCAGCCTCGCGCCGCCAATAGTAGAAGGTGCGCTCGCCCCGCGCGTCGGTGCGGATCGCGTAGAGACCGGGCAGACGCCCCTTGAGCATGCCGACCAGACCGGTGCCCACGCCCTCGCCCGCGAAGAAGGCGCGCATCGCCTCGCTGTAGGGATCGTCGCCCAGGGCGGTCGCATAGTCGACCTTCAGGCCGAAAGGCCGCCCGGCGCGCACGAGGTAAGCGGCAGTGTTGAACGTATCGCCGCCAAAGGCAAGCTCGAGCTGGCTATCGCCCAGATGGCGTAGCTCGATCATGCATTCGCCGATGGTCGCGATGCGGGGGGAGGGGGGCGGCACGGGAATTTAGCGCACGGCGAAACGAAGAACGGCTCGTTGTTCTAGGCTGCTTCGGCCGTGGTTACAACAATATGACGGGCGCGCCCGCCGCATGCGCGTGTGGCGAAAATCGCGCGCCCAAAGAAAAATGCGTTGGACGGGAATCCGCCCAACGCATCGCAGAAGTTGGCTTCCAGGCGCGCTGCTTGGCGTCGCGCCCGTGAATCCAGAGAAGGTCAGACCTTCTTCTTCGACTTCTTCTTCGCCTTTTTCTTCGCTGCCATCTGGTACTCCTTTTTCGATAGGCCGGACCGAAGAGGATGCGCCGCCACGCGTCGCGGAGGAGGAGCTGCGCGTCGCGTCCGATCGGGGGCTGCACCCTCCCTGCACGATCCGGCGACAATAGAAATTCAGGAAAATCAATCCGCTGTCAACAAAATTTCAAGATGATGCGTATGCGGCCATCCTACCCACAACTGCTTGGGCCTTACACCATAGGTGGGCTTGGCAGGAGAACCTGCTCCCAACATCTACGGTCGAGATGCACGAAAGCCGCATGGAATCGCGCTTTCTCGCGCATCGGTGCCAAGCGCGGATACCGCGTCAGTCGAGGCCGAGCAGGCTCTTGGCGAACTCGTCCGGGGCGAAAGGCTGCAGGTCGTCGATACCCTCGCCGACGCCGACCGCGACCACTGGCAGGCCGAATTTCTCGGCGATGGCGACCAGCACGCCGCCGCGTGCACTGCCGTCGAGCTTGGTGAGAATCAGCCCGTTGATGTCGACCATCGACTTGAAGACGTCGACCTGCGCGAGCGCGTTCTGGCCGGTCGTTGCATCGAGCACGAGCAGCACGTCGTGGGGCGCCGCGGGCTCGAGCTTGCGCAGCACGCGGATGATCTTCTGCAGCTCGGCCATGAGGTCGGCTTTGTTGTGCAAGCGGCCGGCGGTATCGATGAACAGCAGGTCCGCGCCTTCCGCCTTCGCGCGCTCAAGCGCTTGGTAGGCGAGGCCGGCGGGATCGGCGCGCTCGGGGCCGCTCACCACCGGCACGCCGGCGCGCTCGCCCCAGATCTTGAGCTGGCTGACCGCCGCGGCGCGGAACGTGTCGCAGGCGGCGACCATCACCTTCCATCCGGCTTGCGTGTAGCCGTTGGCGAGCTTGCCGATCGTCGTCGTCTTGCCGCTGCCGTTGACTCCGACCACCAGCACGACCTGCGGCTTGAGGGCTTCCTTTGGATCGAAGGTCTTGGCCACCGGCGCTAGGATCTTTGCGATCTCTTCGGCGAAGATGCCGCGCACCGCCGCGTCGTCGACGGTCTCGAAGCGCCTGTTGCGCAGCGAGTCGACGATGCGCGAAG
>DATAAP010000541.1:0-3925 GCA_036260035.1 Alphaproteobacteria bacterium
AGGGTCGCCGGCACGGTCGGCAACCCCTTGGCGCGCGCCGCATCGACCCTCGCCGCGCGCGTCTTCAATGCTTTGTTATCGGGATCGATCGTAACGGCGAAGCGCGCATTCGACTGCGTGTATTCATGGCCGCAGAAGACACGGGTCGCCGGTGGCAGGCCGCGCAGCTTGGAAAGTGAGCTCCACATCTGCGCCGGCGTGCCTTCGAACAGCCGCCCGCAGCCGAGGGTGAACAGCGTATCGCCGCAGAACAGCGCGTCGGATTCCGAGAACCAGAAGGCGATGTGGCCGCGCGTATGGCCCGGAATATCGAAGACCAGCGCCGGCTCCGCGCCGAAGCGGTACGTCTCGCCTTCGCCGAGCGCCACGTCGATGCCGGGAATCCGGTCGCGATCGGCGGCCGGGCCGACGATCGTCGCGCCCGTCGCCTGCTTCAGCTCCAGATTGCCGCCAGTGTGATCCCAGTGGTGATGTGTGTTCAGGATGTGCGTCAGCCGCCAGCCGAGCGCATCGAGCTTTGCTTTGACCGGGGCGGCCTCGGATGGATCAACCACCGCGACGTTGCCGCTCTGCGGCTCACGCAGCAGCCAGACATAGTTGTCCTTGAGGCAGAGAACGTGATCAATCTGGAGCGTCATCGGCCGGAGATGTAAGCCAAGTGGTGCATGGCTGCCAAGCCGGGGCGGCCGGCGCTCACGCCATTGTGCGCCGGCCCGTGAGCCAGCGCCACAGGTGCAGGATCGGTAGGCGCTCGGCCTGCGGCTCGACGGCGAGGCCGATGCGCGCAATCTTGCCCTTCGAGATCTCGCGGATCACCAGCTCGACATCGCCGATCTTGACGCGGTCGCCGACCACGAAACGGTCGCCCAGCCGCTCGTGCATGAACTCAGCGAGCGGCTTCTCGCGGTCGAGCGGCTCGAAAGGCACGCCGTATTCGGCGCACAGGCGGCCGAGCGGCACGCTCGGCTCGAAGCTGAACTCGCCGAGCTCGATGCCCGTCCAGCGCGAGCGCTGCACCGGCCTCGTCGAGAACAGTTTATCGAGAGTAATCACGTGCTCGGGTGGTGCCAGCGCAATGACGTAGTCATCGACCTGCAGCCGCTCGAGCGTCTCACGGTTCATCACCGTGCCATCTCGGATCACAGCGATGATGCGTGTGCGGCGCGGCAGGTTGAGGCTGTGGAAAGGCAGGTCGAGCGCCGGGCTGTTCGGCGCCACGCGCCACGACGCGGCCTCGCGGTCGGCGGAGGGCGGCAGGTCGATCTCGCGGCGCTCGACCGGCTCGGGCGGCGGCGGCAGTTCGAGGCCGAGGAGCTGCGCCGCGCGCGCGACGGTCCAGCCCTGCACGACCAGCGAGGCAATCACCACGATGAATGCGACGTTGAAGTACTCGATGCCGCGCGGCACGCCGGCGATCACCGGGATCGAGGCGAGAAAGATCGGTACCGCGCCGCGCAGGCCGACCCAGGAGATGAATGCCTTCTCCTGCCAAGTGAAGCGGAACGGGATGAGGCTCAACCAAACCGCGAGCGGGCGCGCCACAACGATCAGCGCGATCGCGACGGCGAGCTCGCCGCCGAGGCTCGAGATCATCTGCGATGGCGTGGCGAGAAGCCCGAGCAGCAGGAACATGGTGATCTGCGCCAGCCAGGCGAGCCCGTCGTGGAACCGGCTGATGACCTGCTGAGCGCGATGGCGCTGGTTGCCCATGACAAGGCCGGCCAGGTACACGGCGAGGAAGCCGCTCGCGTCGATGATCTGCGCGCCGGCGAAGATGACCAGCGCGATCGCCGCCGCAAGGATGGGGTAAAGCCCCGCGGCGATCTCGACGCGGTTGATGAGGAACACCAGGAACATGCCGCCGAGGAAGCCGATTGCAACGCCGCCGATGAGCTGAATGGCGAAGCCGAAGATAAAATGTCCGGTGAGCGCGGCGTCCGGACTCTGAAGCAGCTCGACGCAGCTGATCGTCAGGAACACGGCCATCGGGTCGTTGACGCCAGACTCGATCTCGAGCGTCGCGCTGACGCGGCGCTTCAGTTCGGTGCCGCGCGTGTGCAGCAGCAGGAACACAGCGGCGGCGTCGGTGGAGGCGATCGTGGCACCCACCAGCAGGCCTTCGAGCAGGCTGAAATTCAGGAAATAAACGGCCGCGGCGCCAGCCAGGACGGCCGTGACGATCACGCCGATCGTCGCCAGGCTGAGCGCGGGCCAGAGCGCGATGCGGAACGCCTCGCGCGAGGTGCGCAGCCCGCCGTCGAACAGGATCAGGGCGAGCGCGACGTTGCCTACGAGATAGGTCAGCCGGAAATCGTCGAACTCGATGCCGACGATGCCGTCAACGCCCGCCAGCATGCCGAGCCCGAGGAAGACGAGCAGCAAAGGGGCGCCGATCCGGGTCGAGAACATGCCCGCCAGGATGCTGACCGCGACAAGGAAAGCGGCGAAGAAGATCGGCTCGAAAATAAGGTGCAAGTCTTGATCTGCCTCGGTAAGCCGCGTGGGGCGGGCAGTGTATCCGGCGTGGCCGCGCGAGCATAGAGCAGCGGCGCGCCCCTCTGCTATGGTAAGGCGATGTGGTCGGACGTCATTGATCTGCGTGATTTCTACGCCTCCTCGCTCGGGCAGGTGGCGCGGCGCATGATCCGCCGCCGGCTTCGCGAGATGTGGCCGGACCTGACCGGCCAGCGCGTGGTCGGAATCGGCTACGCCACGCCGCTGCTGCGGCCCTTCATGGACGAGGCGGAGCGGGTCGTGGCGATGATGCCCGCGCCCCAGGGCGTGCTGCACTGGCCCGGCCAGCCGCTCAATGCGACGGCGCTGGTCGAGGAGACCGAGCTGCCGCTGCCCGACATGTCCATCGACCGTATCCTGCTGGCCCATGCGCTAGAGCACACCGAGCAGCTGCGGCCGCTGCTGCGCGAAATCTGGCGCGTGCTCAATCCCAGCGGCCGGGTGATCGTCATCGTGCCCAACCGCCGCGGCATCTGGGCGCGCATCGACAGCACGCCGTTCGGCCATGGCCACCCGTATACCGCGGGGCAGCTTTCCCGCCTGCTGCGCGACAACCAGTTCACGCCGCTGGCAACCCGCAGCGCGCTCTATACGCCGCCGGTCTATTCGCGGCTGTATCTGACCTCGGCACCGGCCTGGGAGCGGGTCGGCGAGCGCTGGTTCGAGCGCTTCGCCGGCGTCGTGCTGGTCGAGGCCGGCAAGCAGCTCTATGCGCCGACCACGGTACGCCGCGTGGCGCGACGCAAGCCGGTCTACCTGCCGCTGCCGGCACCGGCCGCGGGGCGCACGTCAGCGACCTAGCGGCGCCGCAGCAGGAACAGGCCTTGCTCGCCGAGCAGGTTGGCGAGGAAGCCGGGCGCGCGCAGAGAGCGCGGCCGGCCGCGCCAGTCGAGCACCATGCCCTGCTCGATAACGATCTCCAAGTCGTTGCAGAGCTCGACGAAGTCCTCGATCGTGCAGAGATGGATGTTCGGCGTCTCGTACCAGGCCGTGTCGTAGGAATCGGTCACCGGCATCTTGCCGTAGGCGAGCAGCTTGAGCCGCACGTGCCAGGCGCCGAAATTCGGGAACGACACGATCGCGCGGCGGCCGATGCGCACCAGCTCCGAGAGCACGGTCTTCGGGTCGTAGGTCGCCTGCAGTGTCTGCGACAGGATCACGTAATCGAAGGAATCCGACGGATAGTCCTTGAGATCCGTCTCCGCGTCGCCCTGAATCACCGACAGGCCCTGGCTCACGCAGGCGTTCACGCCTGCCTGCGACAGCTCGATGCCGCGGCCATCCACCTGCTTGAAATGCACCAGGTAGTCGAGCAGGGCGCCGTCGCCGCAGCCGATATCGAGCACGCGCGTGCCCGGCTTCACCATGTCGGCGATCACCTGGAGGTCGACGCGGATCGAGGCGCGCGGCC
>DATAAP010000542.1:0-7251 GCA_036260035.1 Alphaproteobacteria bacterium
CAGCGCCAGCAGCAGCGGCTGGTGGTCGGACGCGTTCGTCTTCGTGTCCACCACCACGTCCTTCACGCGCGGCGCAAGCGCGTCGCTGACAAAGAAGAAGTCGCGCGCGTGCGCGCCCTGCGGCCACTGGTCGTGGTCGTAGATGCCGCAGGTCGGATCGTGCGGCTTGCCGCCATGGGTCAGCCGCCAGGCATCGCGCAGCGCCGGCGTGCCGTCGGCGAACGGCGCCGTCATCCGCGCATAGGCGGGATCGTCGACGACGAAGTTGAAATCGCCGCACAGAACGCTTTCGGCGGGCGTCGGCACGAACCGGTACGTCCCCTTCTCGACCGGGAGCGGCGG
The DNA here is from genome assembly GCA_036260035.1 of Alphaproteobacteria bacterium. Taxonomy (GTDB): domain Bacteria; phylum Pseudomonadota; class Alphaproteobacteria; order CACIAM-22H2; family CACIAM-22H2; genus DATAAP01. Next base: position 343 of record DATAAP010000542.1, read on the forward strand.
GCGCGTCATGTTCGCACAGGCTTCCGCATGCAGCGCGCGCAAGGCGTCCACCTGCGCCATGCGCTGCGCCTTCGCGAAGAACTCCAGATGCGTCGTTGTGATCCGCAGGGGCCCGCCGCGGGCCGCGACCACCGCCTGAATCGCGACGCGTCGCATGTGCTTGATCTCCGGCTCCGCCGGCCGCGGCAGCGGAAATGCGTTGATCTCGAGCACGGGCAGGCGCGACAGGAGCATGTTGCCGAACTGGCGGCGGCGTGAATGCGTCGGTCCCGGCCGGTCGAGGGCGGCGGCGAAAAACGGCTCGTACTGGAAGAAGCGTGCCTTGAGGAACGCCGCCTGGTCGGAGCCGGCGCCGTCGTCGAGGTCCGGGTCGTGGCACGCCAGCTCCTGCAGGCAGATCACGTCGGCATCGCCCATCGCCCGCATCGTCGCCGCGATGCGGTCGAGATCAAGCACGCCGTCGGCGCCGCGGCCGCACTGCACGTTCCACGTCACGATCCTGATCATCTGATCCCTGCGCGCATGAAGGACTGCACGAACTGCCGCTGGAACAGCAGGAAGGCGATCAGCAGCGGCGCCACGGTCATCAGCGTGCCGGCGCTGATGATCGACCAGTTCACGCCGGACTCAGGGGCCGCGAAGATCGCGAGGCCCACCGTGAGCGGACGCGTCGTCACCGAATTGGTGATCACCAGCGGCCACAGGAAGTTGTTCCAGTGGTAGCTGATCGAGACCAGCGCGTAGGCGATGTAGGTGGGACGCGCCAGCGGCACGTAGACCTTCCACAGCGTCTGCAGGAACGACGCCCCTTCGACGCGCGCCGCCTCCTCCAGCTCCCTAGGCACGGTCTTGAAAGTCTGCCTCAGCAGGAAGATGCCGAAAGCGCTCGCCATGTAGGGCAGGCCGATCGCCAGCACGGTGTCGACGATGTCGAGCCGCGCCATGGTCCGGTAGTTCTCGACGATCAGCACCTCCGGCATGATCATGAGCTGCAGCAGCACCAGGCCGAAGGCGAACTCGCGGCCGAAGAACTCGAACCGCGCGAAGGCATAAGCGGCGAGCGTGCACAGCACGAACTGCGCCGCCAGCACGCTGGTCACCAGCATGAAAGTGTTGAGGAAATACCGCGCGAACGGCGCCACGTTCCACGCTGCGCGAAAATTGTCCAAGGTCAGCGGCGCCAGCGGATCGAAGTGCGTCGCGAAGGCAGGCGGGTGGAAGGCGGTCCAGAACGCATAGAGCAGCGGTGCCACCCACAGGACCGCCAGCAGCCACGCGCCGCCGATCTCGAGCACGCTGCCGATGGAGCGCCGCGCGATCATTGGTAATGCACGCGCCGATCGAAATAGACGTACTGGCCGATCGCCAGCACGATCAGAACGGCGAGCAGCACGACCGTCAGCGTCGCTGCGTAGGCCGTGTCCCAGAAGCTGAATGCGACCTCGTAGATGTAATAGAGCAGCAGCGCGCTGGCATTGTCGGGTCCGCCTTTGGTCAGCACGAAGAGCTGGTCGACCAGCTTGAAGGAGTTGATCACCGCGTTGATGGTCACGAACAGCGTCGTCGGCATCAGCAGCGGGAAGGTGACGCGGCGGAAGAAGTACCAGCGGCTCGCCCCCTCGAGCGACGCGGCCTCGCCCAGCTCCGGCGACAGGCTCTGCAGTGCCGCGAGATAGAAGATCATGAAGAACCCGGCTTCCTTCCAGATCGTCATGACGATCAGGCACCACATCACCGTCGACGGGCTGCCGAGCCAGTTATGCCCGGCGCCGCCGAACAGGCCGCGCAGCTGGTCGAGCAGCCCGTATTCCGGCGTGTAGAAGAAGAGCCAGATGTTCGCGACCGCGATCATCGGCAGCACCGTCGGCGTGAAATACGCCATGCGGATGAACGGCCGGCCGGGGATGCGCTCGTTGACCCACACGGCCATCAGGAGCGCGAGCGCCACGCTGGCCGGGATCGTGCCGGCCGCGAACCAGATGTTGTTCCACAACACTTTCCAGAACACCGGGTCGTCGAGCATCGCAACGTAATTATCGAAGCCGACGAACCGCGGCGGCCGGTTCGCGCGCGGCGTGGAGAAGAAGCTGTCGATCACGCTGGCGACGGTCGGGTAATGCGTGAACGCGACCAGCAGCACGGCCGCGGGCAGCAGCAGCAGCCAGCCGGTGACGTGGATGCGGAGGGAGCGGGAATGCATGGCGATTCAGACGATGCGGCGGTCGCTATTCCGCGCCTCGTTCAGGGACCGATGCGGCGGCGCGCCCCTCACCCTACCCTCTCCCCGCAGAGGGCGGGTTTCGAGCGTGCTGTGGCGCCTTCTCCCGCTTGCGGGAGAAGTCGGGGATGAGGGTCGCGCCGACACTCTGATGTCGCTCCCTAACGGTAGCTCCGCAGCACGCGGTCCGCCTGCTGCTGCGCCGCTTTAAGCGCCTCTTCGGGCTGCTTGGCGCCGGTCAGCACCGACTGGATCGCGTCATCGAGGGACTTCTTCACCCGCGCGTTCTCGTGCACGGAGAACTCGGCGACCGAGTACTGGAACTGGTCGCGCGCGACCAGCGCCGCCGGGAAGCTCTCGGCATACTTCTTCATCGCCGCGGTCTCGTAGGCATCGGGGCGCGTCGCGACATAGCCGGTCGCAATGCTCCACTCGGCGGTGACCTCCGGCGCCGTCATCCACTTGATGAAAGCGAGCGCTGCCTTGCGCTCCTCGGCGCTCGCCTTCTTAAAGATGTAGAAGTTGCCGCCGCCAGTGGGCGAGCCGGGCCGCTTGTTGCCCGGCAGCATCGCGACGCCGAAATTGAACTTCGCGGCCTCGCGCACCGGCGTCAGGTTGCCGGTGGTGTGCCACATCATCGCCGTCGAGCCCTCGAGGAAGTCCTGGCGCAAGGTGCCCCACTCCACCGTGCCCGGCGACATGACGCCGTGCTTGCGGCTCATATCCGACCACGCCTGGAGCGCCTCAATCACCGCCGGCTTGTCGAAATAGGTCTGGTTGCCGGCCTGGTTCATCAGCTCCTCGCCGTTCTGGATGGCGAGCGCCTGGAACATCCAGTAGGCGTAGCCCGTCGAGGGGATCTTGACGCCCCAGCGCGTCACGTTGCCCGCCGCGTCCTTCTTGGTCAGCTTCTTACTCATCTCGACCATCTCCGCCCAGGTCTTCGGCGGCTTCTCGGGATCGAGCCCGGCTTCTTTGAACGCGTCCTTGTTGTAGTAGAGCACGATAGTCGAGCGCTGGAACGGGATGCCGTACGTCTTCCCGCCGGTGACGCCGTTGGCCATCAGGGCGGGGTAAAAGCTCTTGAGCCACGCCTTGTCCTCGGCGCTGGTCGCGACCTCGTCGAACGGCACGATGACGTCCTGGTCAATCAGCTCGAACAGGTCGATCGAGAACAGCACCGAGAGCTGCACCGCCTGCCCGGCCTTGAGCGCCGTCAGCGCCTTGACGCGCGTGTCGTCGTAGTTGCCGGCATAGACCGGCTTCACCTTGATGTCGGGATGCGCCTTCTCGAAGCGCGCGACCATGTCGTCGATGATCTTGGTGATCGGGCCACCCACCGCGACCGGGTAGTACATGGTGAGCTCGACCGCCTGCGCGGCTGCGCCGCCGAGCGCCCAAGCCGCCAACACGATCGCGCAGGTCAGGCGCTGGAACATCTTTCTCATCGTCTCCTCCGTTCTCGAAGTTTCGGTCATTTCGTGGCCCGCACCTGCGGCACTGCGCCCTCATGGCGCCGGCCGCTCGCGCGGTCGAACACGTGGATGGATTCGGGCGCCCAGGCGAGCCGCACCGTCTCGCCCGCGCGCAAGGGGACGCGCCCGTCGAGCCGCGCCGCGATCGTCTCGCTGCCAGCCTTGCACGTGACGACGGTGTCGGCGCCGAGATACTCCGCCGCCAGCACGCTCGCCGGCACGCCGAATGTATCGGACAGCCGCACGTGCTCCGGCCGGACGCCGAGCAGCAGACCGCCGCCAGCGCCGCCCAGCACCGGCGGCCCGTCGGTGCCGGCGATCGTCGCACCGCCGCGCGTGTCGCTCAGCGACACCACGTTCATCGGCGGCGTGCCGATGAAGCGCGCGACGAAGGCGCTGGCAGGACTCTCGTAGACCTCGTGCGGCGCTGCATCCTGCTCGATCCGGCCGTCCTTCAGCAGCACGATCTGGTCGGCCATCGTCATCGCCTCGGTCTGGTCGTGCGTGACGTAGACCATCGTCATGCCGAGGCGCTGCTGCAATGCGCGGATCTCGCGGCGCATCTCCGCGCGGAGCTGCGCGTCGAGGTTGGACATCGGCTCGTCCATCAGGCAGATGCGCGTCTCGGCGACGATTGCGCGGCCGAGCGCCACGCGCTGCCGCTGCCCGCCCGAGAGCTGCGACGGCTTGCGCGCGAGCAGCGCCGACAGGCCTAACAGATCGGCGACACGCCTCAGCCGCTCGGCGCGCTCGGCCGCCGGCACGCCGCGCACTTTGAGGCCGAACACGATGTTCTCGGCGACGTCGAGATGCGGGAACAGTGCGTAGGACTGGAACACCATCGCGACGGCGCGTTGCGCCGGCGGCAGGTCGGTGACGTCCTTGCCGGCGATGACGATGCGGCCGCCGCTCGCCTGCTCGAGCCCGGCGATCAGCCGTAGCACGGTCGACTTGCCGCTGCCAGAGGGGCCCAGCAGCACCGTGAACGCGCCCTCGCGCACGACGAAGCTGACGTCGTCCACCGCGCGCGTCGGCCCCCAGTATTTCGAGACGCGGTCGAGCCGGATGTCGGACATGCACCCTTTGATCGAAAGCGGCGCCACCGCGCCGGTAGTCACAAAACTGTCATATCGCGGAGGCGCTGCAAAGGCACCGCTTTTCTAACGCGCGGATCGTTTCAGTTCTGCGTCAGCAGGGCACCGCTTGCCGGGATGAGGGGTCTGGCCGATCTGTAAGCGCAGGCACGCGCGGGCCTGTCGGACCAACGGACCGTTGACATTAAAGCGTCGGCTGCAACCGAGAGACGATGTTCACAGTTGCCGATCGGATCGCGACTGATCCGAGATCGTCGCGATCGGCGAAGCGACCAAGAATGCGAGAACGGTGCGCATGGCATATCCGCCTTCATGGGCGGAATGCAGCAGAGCACACCTCCTTGGCGAATTCTTGGCGCGGCTACAACCCGGATAGCGGATGAAGATGAACGACAGGCTCTCGTCGACCGCAGGAGTCGCCCGTCTCGCCCGCCTCACTTCAAATCGTACGCGCGTTCGCCGTGGGCGGTGAGGTCGAGCCCGTCATGCTCCTCTTCCTGGCTGACGCGCAGCCGGTAGGTGGCGCGGTACACGACGAGCACGACCATCGTCACCAGGCCCGACCACAGCGCCGCGACGCCGACGCCGATGAGCTGCACGATGAGCTGCGAGCCCATCGTGGCGCCTTCGGGCAGGCCGGCGCCGCCGAGGGCAGGCGAGGCGAAGATGGCGAGCAGGATCGAGCCGAGGATCCCGCCGACGCCGTGCACGGCGAAGACGTCGAGCGAATCGTCGATGCGCAACGTGAACTTGATGTAGCGCGTCACCGAGAAGCACAGGATGCCGGCCAGCACGCCGTAGATCAGCGCACCCACCGGGCCGACCACGCCGGCGGCCGGCGTGATGGTGGCAAGCCCGGCGACCATGCCGGTGACGAGGCCGACCGAGCTCGGCTTACCGAAGCGCAGCCACTCGATGACCATCCAGGTCACGGCGCCGCACGATGCCGCAAGGTGCGTGACTAGGATCGCCTGACCGGCATTGCTGTCGGCCGCGAGCGCCGAGCCGCCGTTGAATCCGAACCAGCCGACCCACAGCATGGCCGCGCCCGCCATGGTCATGCCCGGGTTGTGCGGCGGCATCACGTGGTGCGGAAAGCCGCGCCTTGCGCCGATCAGCATCGCCGAGATCAGCGCCGCGATGCCGGCTGAAGTGTGCACGACGATGCCGCCAGCGAAGTCGATGACGCCCATGGCCGCGAGCCAGCCGCCGCCCCACACCCAGTGCGCGATCGGCACATAGGCGAGCATCAGCCACGCCGCGGTAAAGATGAGGACGAACGGGAAGGTCACGCGCTCCGGGAACGCGCCGATGATCAGCGCCGGCGTGATGATCGCGAAGGTCATCTGGAAGATGACGAAGACGTTCTCCGGTAGCCCGCTCTGCTCATGCGCGCCGAGCCCGGCGAGGAACGACTTCGAGAGCGTGCCGATCCAGCCGAGGCTGTCGCCGAAGGCAAGGCTGTAGCCGGCGGCTGCCCACAGGATGGAGACGAGGCAGCAGATCGCGAAGCAGTGCATCAGGACGGAGAGCACGTTCCGCGCCTGCACGAGCCCGCCATAAAAGAGTGCCAGCCCCGGCAGGGTCATAAACAGGACGAGCACCGTCGCCGTCAGCATCCAGGCGGTGTTGCCGGCGGTCGCGGCGGGATCGGGAGCCGCCAGTGCTGTGCCCGTCGAGGCCAAGACGAGAACCGGCGTCAGAACGGCGCGCGCAAGCGCGGGCAGTCGGATCATGGAGCCCCCCTATGGCCCTGACGAATCAACGGTCAGTGGTCGGGGATATTGCGCGTTTCGCCGGCAACCGGCAATGGCGGCGTACGCAAGAAACGGTCAGCCTGCCTGCCGCGCGTGCTTGACGAGGCGGACGAGTTCGGCACGCGCCGATTCGGAATCGTGGACCGGCCGCTCGAAGGGCAGCCGGGCGACGCTGCCGCCGAGGCGGAGATCGGCGCCTTCGGGGTCGATCCCGGTCATCTTCCACCCTTCGCCGCCCCTGCCCAGCAGGCGGGTCGCATAGAGCTGCACGGCGTCGGCGTGATCGGCGTTCATATGCGCGATGATCGCAGGCTCGCTCGCGGCGAGGGGGGCGCTGTCACGCACATCGAGCAGCAGGTCGCCAC
>DATAAP010000543.1:0-5262 GCA_036260035.1 Alphaproteobacteria bacterium
CGCGCGACCCGTCAGGTTATCGCGATAGAGCGCCGTCTCCTTCGGATGCAGTTGCAGGCTGAAGGTACCGGCGAAGAACTGCGCTGCGTCGGGTGCTTCGCGAACCACCGACCACGCTGCCGTCGGCGCCGCACCGGGCACGATCGCGACCGCACGCCAGACGAAATCGTCCCACGGGTTGCTGGCCTTGCGCCGTTCGAGGATCACGCCGACCGGCATGCGCTCGTCGCGGGCCAGCGCTGGTTTGGCGTGCTCGTCGTTCGTTTCAGGCACAGTCATGGCGGCATTCTATGCCAGAAGGCGCTCGGCCTCAGCCAGATCCTCGGGGCTATTGGCATTGAAGAACGGATCGATCGGCGCAGTCGGGAAATCGACCTGCACAAGACGATACCGCGCTGTCCAGCGGTCGACCTTATGAATCCCCTCGTCGACGAGCGCGCGGCGCAAGTCTGACGCCATATCGACGCGCCACAAGCCGAAGACCGGATGCGCCTGGCCGCCCGAAGCGGCGTAGGCTAGATCTGCCTTCTCGGCCGTCACCGCCGCCAGCAGCCGCGCAACGAGGTCGCACGGCAAAAAGGGCGCGTCGCTGGCAAAGCTGGCGAGCCAGCGGCAGTCGGGCGCGTTGCGTGCGGCCCATTCCATTCCAGTCAGCACGCCGGCGAGCGGGCCTGCGAAACCCTCGACCACGTCAGCGGCGACTGGCAAACCGAAATCGGCAAAACGCGCCGGGTCGCCGTTGGCATTCAGCACGAGTGCCGCGACCTGCGGCCGCACGCGATCGACGATATGCCTGAGGATCGGCCTGCCCCCGATCGGCCGCAGGCACTTGTCGCCGCCGCCCATTCGTCGCGACAATCCGCCCGCTAGGATCACTCCCGCAACTGAAGGCTCAGGCGGCATCGTTCTCGACGCTCGATTTACGCTGGTGCCGCCGGTCCTCTTCGGCGGCTTCGCGGGCATCCATGTCGTAGACGATGCGCTCGGCGCCCGACAGTACGATGAAGCGGCCGCCCTTGGCACGGCCGATCAGCGTGAGGCCCGCCTTGCGCGCGAGATCGACACCCCAGGCGGTGAAGCCGGAGCGCGAGATCAGGATCGGGATGCGCATCTGCACCGTCTTGATCACCATCTCGCTGGTCAGGCGGCCGGTCGTGTAGAAGAGCTTGTTCGCCGGCGAGACCTTGTTGAGGAACATATAGCCGGCGATCTTGTCGATCGCGTTGTGGCGGCCGACATCCTCCATGTAGATCAGCGGCCGGTCTTCCTCGCACAGCACGCAGCCATGGATGGCTCCGGCCTCGAGGTACAGGCTGGGTGCCGTGTTGATCTTCTTCGACAGGCGATAGAGCCACGAGGTGCGCAGCACTGCGTCCTTCGGCAGGACGATCTCGTCGAACCTCTCCATCAGGTCGCCGAACACGGTGCCCTGCGCGCAGCCCGAGGTCAGCGTCTTCTTCTTGAGCTTGTCCTCGAAATTGGTGCGCGCCTTGGTGCGTACGACGACGGTGTCGATCTCGGCATCGTAGTCGATACCGGTAATCTCGTCGTCCGGCTTCAGCATGTTCTGATTGATGAGATAGCCGACCGCGAGGTGCTCGGGATAATCGCCGATCGTCATCATCGTGACGATCTCCTGGCCGTTCAGGAACAGCGTCAGCGGCCGCTCCATCACCACCGAGGTCTCGATCTCGCGGCCGTGCTCGTCGCGGCCGGTAACGCGCTGTGTAAGGCTCTTGTCCGACGGGTTGGGCCTGACGATGAATTCGTCCATGCCCGCAATATGACCCGCACCCTGCCCAGTCACAAGGCGGGCCTGCCGCTGGACTAGAGCAGCAGGTTCACGCGGCTGCCGCGCGCGCCCTCAGCAAGCGGACGGTTGACGCCACGCGGCTCGACCTCGCCAGAGCCGATCTTGTCCGGCATTGCCGGGGCGGTCGGCGTCTCGACCGGGTCCTCGCCCTTCTTCGCACGCTCGACATCGGTGCAGTTGCGGCAGACGTAGCCGTTGACGATTTCGATGCTCATACCCCGCCCCGCGGTAAACGGGACCACTTTGCGGAAGGGCCGTAAACCGCTCCTTTCTACGCCCATCAACAGCCCGTGAGGCACCTTATGTGATCGCTGCAAATCCCTGCACTGCTTGCATCTTTTTCCATCGGAACGTAATCTGTGCATGAAAACAGACATCAGGTGCAGGATTGAGCGAGATCTCTGCTGCCTTCGGGGCGGCGATGGCGATGCTGGCGGCGCTTGATCCGCGCCTGCTCCAGATCGTCGGGCTCAGCCTGCAGGTGAGCCTGTCCGCGGTCGCCCTCGCAACAGTTATCGGCCTACCGCTCGGCGCCCTGGTCGCGCTCACCCGGTTCCGCGGCCGCGCCGGGGTCGTGGCGCTGCTCAACGGCTTGATGGGCCTGCCGCCGGTCGTGGTCGGCCTTGTGGTCTATCTCGTGCTCTCCCGTGCAGGACCGCTCGGCGACTTCGGCCTGCTCTTCACGCCGTCGGCGATGGTGATGGCGCAGACGGTGCTGATCACGCCGATCGTCGCGGCACTCGCACGGCAAGTGATCGAAGACGCGTGGCGCGAATACGAGGAGCAACTCCGCTCGCTGCGCGCACGGCTGCCGGATTCGATCTGGACGCTGATCTGGGACACCCGCTTCTCGCTGGTGACGGTCGTCCTGGCCGGACTTGGTCGCGCCGCCGCCGAAGTCGGCGCGGTGATGATCGTCGGCGGCAACATCGACGGTGTTACCCGCGTGATGACCACGGCGATCGCTCTGGAGACCAGCAAAGGCGATCTGCCACTGGCGCTCGGTCTCGGAATCGTGCTGATCGCGATAGTCCTGCTGCTGAACGCAGCCGCCTACGCGATCAAGGAGACGGCGCAGCGGCGCTACGGATGAGCATGCACGGCCCGCTCTCCATCCTGCCGCTGGCGCTCGAGCACGTCCGCTTCGAGACGGGCGGTCACGAGATCATCGCGGACGTCTCGCTCGAGCTGCGCAAGCATGCGTGCACCGTGATCCTCGGGCCCAATGGCGCTGGCAAGAGCGTGCTGCTGCGCCTCTGCCATGGGCTGCTGCAGCCCACTGCCGGCGAGATCCGCTGGTCGGGGCCGCAGCCCGAACGACACCAGGCGATGGTGTTCCAGCGCCCCGTCATGCTGCGCCGCTCGACCGCTGCGAACATCAATTATGCGTTAAAGCGCGCAGGCATTCCGCGCACCGAGCGGGAGGTGCGCGCGATGGACGCGTTGCGCGCCGTCGGCCTCGATGCACTTGCCGAGCGGCCGGCGCGCGTGCTCTCCGGCGGCGAGCAGCAGCGCGTGGCGCTCGCGCGCGCCTGGGCGCTCCGTCCCGAAGTGCTGTTCCTAGACGAGCCGACTGCAAGCCTTGATCCTGCGGCGACGCGCGCGATCGAGGAGATCATCGCGAGCATCCGCGCGTCCGGCACCAAGGTGATCATGACCACGCACGATCTCGGCCAAGCGCGCCGGCTCGCCGACGAGGTGGTGTTCCTGCATCGCGGCCGCGTCATCGAACATACGCCTGCCGAGACGTTCTTCGACCGACCGAGCACTGAAAAGGCTGCCGCCTATTTGCGCGGCGAGCTCGTGCTTTGAGGGAGGGACACGCATGAACCGACGCTTCGTCCTTCGCTCCCTTACCGTCGCTCTCGCGCTGCTGGCGCTGCCTGCGGCAGCGCAGGAGAAGTTCATCGTCGTAGCCTCCACCACGTCGACGGAGCAGTCGGGGCTGTTCGGACACATCCTGCCGCTCTTCAAGGCGAAGACCGGCATAGAGGTGCGCGTGGTGGCACTCGGCACCGGGCAGGCGCTCGACACCGCACGGCGCGGCGATGCCGATGTCGTGTTCGTGCACGACAAGGCGGCCGAGGGCAAATTCGTCGCCGACGGCTTCGGCATCGACCGCCGCGACGTGATGTACAACGACTTCATCCTGGTCGGCCCTAAGGCCGACCCGGCGAAGATCGGCGGATCGAAAGACATCGCGGCCGCACTGAGGAAGATCGCTGAAGCAAAAGCGCCGTTCGCCTCGCGTGGCGACAAGAGCGGCACCCACGCCGCTGAACTGCGGCTGTGGAAGATCTCCGGCGTCAATCCAGAGAGCGGCAAGAGCGGCTGGTACCGCGAAACCGGCTCCGGCATGGGGCCGACACTCAACACCGCCGCGGCGATGGATGCCTACGCCCTCGCCGACCGCGGCACCTGGCTCAGCTTCAAGAACCGGCGCGACCTGACAGTCACCGTGGAGGGCGACCAGCGCCTGTTCAACCAGTACGGCGTCATACTCGTGAACCCGGCGAAGCACGCGCATGTAAAGAAGGATCTCGGGATGGCTTTCGTCGAGTGGATCACCTCGCCCGAAGGGCAAAAGGCTATCGCGGACTACAAGATCGGCCGCGAGCAGCTCTTCTTTCCGAACTTCAAACGGAGCGGCGCCTAGCGCGGTGCTAAGATCGCGCGCAGCGATTCGGAGATCGGGATGAAAGTGTATCGATATATTACCGGCAAGGATGACGCGGCGTTCTGCCATCGCATCACCGACGCGCTCAATCACGGTTGGGAGCTCTATGGCCAGCCGACGCTAACGTATGACCAGAAGCGCGGCGAAGTCATCTGCGGGCAGGTGATCATCAAGGAGGCCGCGGGCAAGACCTATGATCCTTCGCTTGATCTTTCGAAACTGTAGTCTGAGATCAGCCACGCGCCAGCTCATCCGCCATCCGGCTTGCCGCATTTAGCGCCTGTTCGAGCTGCAGATTTGCGTCCTCCTCAGCCGCAGAATCGGTGACGTGGAGCGGTGCGCCGCACACAAAGGCGCCGGTCCCGAAAGGCAGCGGCACCATGAAGCGGTCCCACGTCTTCAGGAAAATACGGCGGTGCGTGGCGGAGCTTACGGGGATGATGGCGGCGCCGGATAGACGCGCGAGCCTGATCGCGCCGGGTGCCGCCCGCATCGCCGGGCCGCGCGGACCATCGGGCGTGATGACCACCACCGCGCCATCTGCAAGCGCTGCGCGGCAGGCCTGGATCGCGCCATGGCCACCGCGGCGCGTGGAGCCGCTGATCGTGCCGACGCCGAACCGGGCCATCACCTTCGCCACGAATTGCCCGTCGCGGTGGCCGGACGCGAGCGCCAGCACCGGCATGTCCTTGGGCCGTACGCAGCAGATGAGCAGCATCCGCCCGTGCCAACAGCATACGATGTAGGGCCGGCCCTCGGCTTCGAGCGCGGC
>DATAAP010000544.1:0-13805 GCA_036260035.1 Alphaproteobacteria bacterium
CACGCCGGCCGCGCCGAGTTCGTGTGGACGCAGGTCTGGCGCTCGGGCGACATGGTGATGTGGGACAACCGCTGCGTCATGCACAAGCGCGACGCCTTTGCTTCCGACAGCCTCCGCCTGATGCACCGCACCGCAATCGAGGGCGAGCGACCGCACTAGCCCTTAGCGCGCTGTTCCAGCAGCTTGATCGCCGCGTACGCGACGGCGCGGATGCCGGTCGGGATCGCCAGGTCGTTGCAGTCGTAGTTGGCGTTGTGCACCTGGCAGTTGAGGCCGTCGATGCGCGACCCGATGCGCAGGTGCGCCGCCGGCACCTGCTCGGCGAACCAAGCGAAATCCTCGCTGCCCATCGACGGGCCCGACAATGGCACGACGTGGTCGTCGCCGAGGATCTCGCGCGCCGCGGCGAGCGTCGGCGCCAGAATGTCCTCGTTGTTGCGCAGCACCGGCGCCAGACGCTGCCAGTCCAGCGCATAGGTCACGCGCATGCCGGGACATACGCCGTCGAGAATGCGCCGCATCGCGGCCTCGACCTGCCCGCTGGCCGCCGCATCGAGCGTCCGCACCGTGCCCTTGAGCAACACGCTGCCGGCGATGACGTTGCGCGCGGTGCCGCCTTGGATCTGGCCGATGGTGAGGACTGCCGGAATGGCCGGCGCCACTTCGCGCGACACGATGCTCTGCAGCAGGGTCACGATATGCGACGCGGCGACGATGGGGTCGATGGCCGTGTGCGGATGCGCCGCATGGCCGGGCTTGCCCGTGATCGTCAGATCGAAGGCATCTGACGAGGCCATCACCGCGCCGGGGAGATAGCCGATCTTGCCAGCGTCGACCTGCGGCCAGTTGTGGTAGCCGAGGATCATGTCCATCTTTGGGTTTTCCATGACGCCATCGGCGATCATGGCCTTGGCACCCGCGAGCGTCTCTTCGGCCGGCTGGAAAATGAACTTCACGGTGCCGGGCAGCTCGCTTTTCAGCGCGTGCAGCACCTTGGCGACCCCAAGCGCGATCACCGTGTGCGCGTCATGGCCGCAGGCGTGCATCTTTCCCTGCACTTTCGAGGCAAAGGGCAGGTTCGTCGCCTCGGTGATCGGCAGCGCGTCGAGATCGGCACGGATGCCGATCGTGGCACCGCCCTTCCCGCCCTTCAGCACCCCGACCACGCCAGTCTTACCGACCCCGGTCTTCGGCTCGATGCCGATGCCCTTCAGGCTGTCGGCGACCAGCGCCGCCGTCTTGTGCTCCTCGAAGGCGAGCTCCGGATGCTCGTGAATGCGGCGGCGGAGCTCGATCATCTCCGGCGCGATCTTGGCAGCGATCGTGTCGATGCGGTCCTTCAGCATGGAATGTCCGTTCACTTGGGCTTATTGGCTGCTTGCGCCGCCATGATCTCGCGAATTTTTGCGTTCGTGCCGTTGATGTCCGGCAGCCGCTCGCCTTTGGCGACGCGGGCGAGGCGCGGCTTCTCGTCCTGTTGCATTGTGATCGCGCGCTTGGCTGCCGCCTCGATCTGCTCGCGCCGGAGCACGAGAATCCCGTTCTCGTCGGCCAGGATCGCGTCGCCGGGCATCACCGTCACGCCGCCGCACGTCACGGGCACGCAGAACTCGCCATGCGTGAACAGGCGCTTGCTCGTCACCGCCGACAGCCCGCGCGACCAAACCGGCAGTCCGTATTCGCGAATCTCGCCGATGTCGGTGGCCGGTCCGTCGATGATGATGCCAAGCGCACCGGCGGCGCGCGCCGCGAAGCAGACGCCGCCGCCGCATGCCGCGTGGCGCCGATCGCCGGCCCGATCGATCACCAGAATGTCGCCGGGGCGAAGCTGTCCCAGAGCGTAGTGCACGATGGTGCCATCGATGCCGCTGAACCGGCATGTCACTGCCGTGCCGGCGATGCGCTTGTCAGGCAGTAAGGCGCGCAGCTCGGGATCCATGAACCCGAAATCGAGAAAATGGCCGATCGTGGCCGGCTCCGCCTTCACAAGCAGGTCTGTGAGTTCGCGCGGCACCTGCGGCGGCAGCTCATTCAGAACGAACATGGAAACCTCGTCGCGCGGCAGCGCGCTGTTGTCGGCGTTCGGCAGGCAAATGGCAAGAGGCGGTTCAGGCGGCCGTCTTCCGCTCGGTGCCGGCCATGATCGGCGCCTCGCCTTCAAGTGTGGTCCGGTACATGGTGCGGACGTACTTCTCATCGTCGAAGCCGGTCGCGCAATGCTGCGTGCAGCGATTGTCCCACAGCACGGCGTCACCCACCTTCCAACGCTGCCGGTAGATGAAACGCGGCTGCTGCGCGAACTCCTGCAGCCAATTGATAAGCGCGCGGCCTTCTTCCGGCGGCATGCCCTCGATGTCCGTCGCCCAGCGCCCGAGATAGAGGGCCGTGCGGCCGCTGCGCGGGTGCTTGCGAAGGATCGGGTGGAACACGTCCGGGCGCGCGCGCTTCTGCTCCTCGGTCAGCGGCGCCATCAACGGATAGTGCACGTGGTGTAGCGCAATCCGGCTGAAGCGCGCGCGCTTTCCGGCGAGTGTCCGACGAATCTCCTCCGGCAGCGCATCATGAACGGCATACATGTCGACGAACAACGTGTCGCCGCGCTCGGGCGGCACCTCGATCGCGTAGAGGAACGAGCCTGCGTTGGGAATCGCCTTGTCCTCGCCGTCGGAATGGAAGCCTTCGCCCGCGCGCTTCAGGCCGAGCGGCTTGCCGTCTTTCGTCGCATTCGAAACGACAAAAATCTCGGGATGGTCGGGCAGAGTGATGTTCGGCGGCTCCATGATGTGGAGCGGCCCAAAGCGCCGCGTGAACGCGATGTGCTGCTCGGGCGTCATCTTGAGGCCGCGGAACAGAAGAATGGAATGCCGGTACCAGGCGGCTTCGATCTCGCGGAATGTGTGGACATCCACGTCAAGGGTTGGCGGAACGCCGATCACCTCCGCGCCGAAACTTCCCTGAAGCGGACGGAACTCAACCGGCATCGTCGTCTCCCTGAGCGGCACGAGACTGCCGGCCCGCCGCGCGGACGCCGCGGCAGAGCCAGCGAGAAACCTTATCCTCGGCCCTTGAAGGTCGCAACGGTGAATCGTTTTATCTTAAAGAATGCCGTTATTTCAGGCGGCTATGAGTCCTCCGCTCGCTCTTTGCCTAGGCTGATTTCGCGTGCGCGACGCCGGAAAGCTTGGCCGCGTCTGCAACATGCCGCGCGATATCGGCATGAGTCGCGAACCAGACACCCTTCTGCGCCGTCATGTGCCGGATCAGCTCCTCAAGGATCGAAATGCGCGAGCGATAGCCGATGACATGCGGGTGCATTGTAAGCAGAAAGAGGCCGCCTTCCGCATAGGCGCGGTCGAACTCGCGGCGGAATATGTCGAGCACAGTCGCCGGCGCCGTATAGGGGCGCAGCGCCTGGAAGCGATGCATGTTGAAGTACACCGCGTCGTCGCGGATCCACTCGACCGGCAGCTCGACGATGCCTGTCGGCTCCCCGTCCTCAAGGATCTCGTAGGGATCGTCGTCCGCCATCAGTGACGAGTCGTAGAGCAGCCCGAGTTCGCGCTCGATCTTCAAGGTCGCCGGCGAGAAATCCCAGGACGGCGTACGCATGCCGACCGGCCGCACGCCCGTGATCTTCTCCAGCGTGTCCGCCGCGCGGAAATGCAGCTCGCGCTCTGCCGCTTCGGGCACCTGCGTGTTGAGCTCGTGGATCCATCCGTGCAGCGCGATTTCGTGGCCCTCGGCGACGACGCGGCGCTGCTCCTCTGGATGCAGCAGCGCCGACACGCCGGGCACGAAGAAGGAGGCGCGGATGCCGGTCGCGGCGAGCAGCCGCAGGATGCGCGGCACGCCGACGCGTGAACCGTATTCGCCCTGCGACATGCGGCCGATCGACTTACCGCCGTCGCGCAGCTCATTGGTCTCATGGTCGCTGTCGAATGAGAGCGCCACCGCGCAGCGCGCGCCGCCCGGCCAGCTCGCGGGCT
Organism: Alphaproteobacteria bacterium; assembly: GCA_036260035.1. GTDB lineage: Bacteria > Pseudomonadota > Alphaproteobacteria > CACIAM-22H2 > CACIAM-22H2 > DATAAP01. The sequence goes on from DATAAP010000544.1 coordinate 3,987, forward strand.
TCAGCGAGCGCCCTGCCCGCACCTGCCCGACCCGCCGCCGCCACTCCGGCTCTTCCCACTGCCATGGTTCCATCGTCTTCCTCCTTCGCAGATCAGGCCTCGCGCAACAGGTGACATGCCGACTCGTGACGCTCGCCCACGCGCCGCATCGCCGGCACCTGAGCGCGGCAGCGCGCCTCGGCGAACTCGCAGCGCAGATGGAAATGGCAGCCGGGAGGCGGCGACAGCGGCGACGGCAGCTCGCCCTGGATCGGCTTGAACACGGCGACCACGTCGTCCTGCAGCACGAGCTGCGGCACGCTCGCGAGCAGTGCCTTGGTATAGGGATGCTGCGGGTTCGCGTAGACCGTCTCCGCCGGTCCGACCTCGACGATACGGCCCAGATACATGACGGCGACGCGATCGGAGACGTGCCGCACGACGCCGAGATGGTGGCTGATGAACACCATCGTCAGCCGCAGCTCGCGCCGCAGCTTGAGGAACAGGTTCAGCACCTGCGCTTGGATCGACACGTCGAGCGAGGCGACCGGCTCGTCGCAGACCACGACGTCGGGCTGCATGGCAAGGGCGCGGGCAATGGCGATGCGCTGCCGCTGCCCGCCGGAGAACTGATGCGGATAGCGCTGCGCCACATCCGGATCGAGCCCGACACGTCGCAGCCAGCCTGCAACATAGGCCGGCGCTTCCGCCTTGGTGACGAGCCGATGCGCGATCGGGCCCTCCGCGACCGTGTCGCCGATGCGCATGCGTGGATCAAGCGAAGCATACGGATCCTGAAAGATCATCTGCACGCGCGTCGTGCGCTTGCGCGGGTGCGGCCCCTTCGACATCACCGGTTCGCCGCCAATCGCGACGGTCCCCGCCGTCGGCGGCAGGATGCCGGCAATCATGCGGCCCAGGGTGCTCTTGCCGCAGCCAGACTCGCCCACCAGCCCGAGCACCTCACCGCGCGCGACCTGCAGCGACACGCCATCGACCGCGCGCACGGCCCGCATTTCGACGTCGCTGCCCAGCGCCGCCGCAATGCGGTCGCCGAGCGAAACGCGCTGTTCGAAGCGCCTGCTGATCGCATTCACCGTCACGAAGGCGTCGCTCATGCGTGGCCTTCCAGCGGATGGTGGCAACGCCAGCCGCGCAATCCGACCGCCGTCATCGATGGCGCTTCCTTGCAAACCGCGTCGGCGCGCGGGCAGCGCGGGCTGAAGGCGCAGCCGACGGGCAGCGCCGCAAGCGATGGCGGTTGTCCCGGAATTTGCGCGAGCTCCTCGCCGGGCGCTGCACGCGCCGGCAGCGAGTTCAGCAGGCCTTGCGTGTAGGGATGTCGCGGCGCCCGCAGCACCGCGGCGGTCGGGCCGTGTTCGACCACGCGCCCCGCGTACATGACCAGCACGCGGCTTGCGATCGCCGACACCACCGCGAGATCGTGGCTGATCCAGATCAGCGCTGTGCCGAGATCGCGCACGATCATCTTCACCTCTGCAAGGATCTGCGCCTGGATGGACACGTCGAGCGCGGTCGTCGGCTCATCGGCGACGATCACGTCCGGCCGGTTCAGGAGCGCCACCGCAATCGCCACGCGCTGACGCATACCGCCGGAGAACTGGTGCGGGTAAGCGTCCAGCCGGCTTCCCGCGTCGGGAATGCCGACCCGGGTCAGCACGTCCATCGCCCGGGCGCGGGCGGCTTTGCCAGATACGCGCTCATGCGCATCGATCGCGAGCTTGATCTGCGTGCCGATCGACAAGACCGGGTTCAGCGTCGTCATCGGGTCCTGGAAGACCATCGCCAGGCGCCGGCCGCGCAGCTCGCGGAGCTCCGACTGAGGCAGCCCTACGAGCTCCTGCCCGGCGAGCTTAATCGAGCCTGAGACGATCCGCCCCGGCGGATCGACCAGGCCCAGCAGCGAATAGCCGGTGACGCTCTTGCCCGAACCGGATTCGCCGACGACGCCGAGGATCTCACCTGTCTGCAGATCAAACGAGACACCGTCGACGGCCTTCAGCACGCCGGCGCGCGTGAAGAAATGCGTCACAAGATCGCGCACGGAGAGAATGGGGGCGCTCATCGCTTCAGCCGCGGATTGAGCTGATCGCGGATCTGGTCGCCGACAAGGTTGATCGCGACGATCAGGATGATGAGCGCCACGCCGGGATAGATCGAGATCCAATAGCGCCCCGAAAACATGTACTGGAAACCATTGGCGATCAGCATGCCGAGCGACGGCTCTGTAACCGGCAGGCCAAGTCCGAGGAACGACAAGGTCGCCTCGAGCGCGATTGAATTCGCGACCTGCACGGTGGCGACGACGATCAGCGGCGGCAAACAGTTGGGCAGGATGTGGCGGAACAGCACGGTTCGCGTCGGCAGCGGCGTCGACAGCGCCGCCTCGACGTAGTCCTTCGCCCGCTCCGTTGCCGCGGCCCCGTGCGCCGTACGCGCGAAATAGGCGTACTGCGCCGTGACCAGCGCGATGATGAGCTGGATGCGTCCCTGCCCCAGAATCGCCGACAGGACCAAGGCCAGCAGAATCGGCGGGAACGAGAGCTGCAGGTCGACGAAGCGCATGATCAGCGCTTCGACCCGCCCGCCGACAAAGGCCGCCGTCGCCCCCATCACCGCACCGACCACGAAAGCAATGGCGCCGGCGGCGACGCCGACCATCACCGAGATGCGCAGGCCATAGAGTATGGCCGAGAGCAGATCGCGACCCTGCGCATCGGTGCCCAGCCAATGCACATAACCGCCGCTGCCGAGATGCCCCGGCGGCCGGCGCGCATCGCCGAGCACCAGCCTGCCGATGTCGTATGGATCCTGCGGCGTGATCAGCGGCGCGAAGATCGCCATCACGGCGACGGCGATGATGACGGCCAAGGCCGCGACGGCGATGCGGTTGTCCTGGAACTCCGCCCAGAAGCGGGCGGCCGGTGAATCCCTGCTCATCATCATTGTCTCGCGCGCAGGCGCGGGTCGAGCGCCGCATAGGCAATGTCGATCAGGAAGTTGATGATGATGAACAGGAACGCGACCAGCATCAGATATGCGACCATCACCGGCCGGTCGAGGCTCTGGATCGATTCGATGATGAGCTTGCCCACGCCGGGCCAGGAGAAGATCGTCTCGGTCACCACCGCGAAGGCGAGCGTCGAGCCGAACTCGAGCCCGAACACGGTGACGATCGGGATCGAGATCAGCCGCAGCACGTGGCGGCGCAGGATCGTCCACTCGGACTGGCCGGAGGCGCGCGCGAACTTGACCGTATCGGTCATGATGATCTCGCGCGTGCCGGCCCGCGCCAGCCGCATCATCATCGCCAGCTTGAACAGCGACAGGTTCACGGCGGGCAGCAGCAGGTGCTGCAGGCCGTTGAGCGTCAGGAAGCTCCACTCGACGCCGAACACGGTGACCGTGTCGCCGCGCCCGCCGGCCGGCAGCACGCCGAGCCACACCGCGAAGGTGAGGATCAGCACCAGGCCGATCCAGAAGGTCGGCACGGAGAAGCCGAGGACCGACAATCCCATCAGCAGGCGCGAAACCGGGCTGTCCGGCCGATAGCCGGCATACATGCCGAGCGGCACGCCGAGCAGCGTGGCGCCGAGCACGGCCGCGAGCGTCAGCTCCAATGTCGCAGGCAGACGCGACAGGATCAGCTCGAGCACCGGCATGTTGAAGACGAAGGAGCGGCCGAAATCGCCGTGCACGAGCCGGCTGAGGAAACCGACGAACTGCTCCCAGAGCGGCTTGTCGAGCCCGTAGCGCGCGATCGTATCGAGGCGGATCTGCTGCGTGACGTCGGGCGAAATCAGCACGTCGATCGGATTGCCGACCGCAAACACGCCGACGAAGACGAGGGCGGCGATCGCGATCATGACCACGACCGCTTGCATCAGGCGCTGGATCAGGAAGCCGAGCATGGTGCGCGGACCCGCAGCGCCGCCGTCGGCTCAGGGCCAGTCGCGCTCGATGACGTCGCGCGTCTCCGCCACGGCTACCTTCCACAGCGCTAGCACGTCAGCGTCCGGCCGCTGATAGCGCCCATGATAATTGCCGTCGCCGACGATCTTGCGCACTTCCGCCGGATTGGCCATCTGCAGCCGTGCCATATCGACCAGCGGCTTTTCGACGTCGGGCAGCTTCACGCCGGGGACGCGCGTCCATGGGAAATTCTCCATCCAGCTCGCATGCGATGCAGCCGGATCGATCTCCTTCACCTTCTCCCAGGTCCTCGGCGCCTTCCACCATTCATGGAACTTGATACGGGCATCCCGCCGCTTCGCCATCCATTCCTTGAACACGCCTTGCACCGGCCCGTTGCCACCGTGCCCGTTGACGACGACGATCCGCCGGAAGCCGCTGCGATAGAGGCTTTCGAGGATGTCCTCCATCAGAGCCACATAGGTCGATACGCGCAGCGTCACGGTACCGGGGAAGTCCGAGAAATACGGAGTCAGCCCGAACGGAATCGCTGGGTATACCGGTACGCCGCTGGGCTCCGCCGCGTCGACGGCGACCTTCTCCGACAGGATCATGTCGACGCAGAGGCTCAAGTAAGCGTGCTGCTCGACACTGCCGATCGGGAGCACGCAACGGTCGTCGTGCTTCACGCGCTCCTCGACCTGCATCCAGTTCATCTCGGCGATCCGCATCTTCCCCTCGCTCGACGGCCGGAACGCACGTCCCGCATGCGACCACTTGACCAAGGCGCCGAACTGGCGTCAAGTTCCATCTGGAACCAATTGGGACGGCGCCATGCCTTCCAGCCCGCAGCCCCGATCCGTCGGTAACGTTGCCGAGTTTCCAGGCAGCGAGCGGCCCGCACTTCACCCGATGATCGCCGTGAAGCTGTGGGAGAATCCCTGCTGGTTCTCCTTCCGCATTAACTACCTCGCCCTGCTCTTCAACCTACCGGTCTATGGCTGGATCGAGCGCCGCTATGGCCTGGTGCGGCCGGAGTATGTCGTCCTCTACTCGCTCGGCCTCAAGGACGGCATCTCCGCCAACGACATCTGCTTGTCCTCCGGGTTCCCGAAGAACACGCTGAGCCGCGCGATCCAGAAGCTCCTGCGCCGCCGCCTAATCCGGCGCGCTGCCGATGCCAGTGATCGCCGCCGCTATGTGCTGCGCCTAACGGCAGAGGGCAGGCGCATCGTCAACGAAACCCTGCCGCCTATGCTCGATCGCGAGCGGCGGATGCTGGAAACGCTCAACAACGACGAGCAACAGGTTCTCTCGAAGCTGCTCGCAAAGCTGGTTTCGGACTCGCCGAACTGGCCAATTCAAATCGAACAGGAGGAGTCACCATGAACCGCTACGGACGTGTCTTTGCCGCGGCAGTCGTCGCGGCCGCCTGCGCCGCGCTGCTGCCAACGCAATCCAAGGGCCAAACGCTGACAATCGGCGTGCGTGCTGGGCCCGAGTCGATCGATCCGCACTTCACCGCAACCGGTACGCATGCGGAGGCGCTCAAGCATGTCTTCGACACCTTGGTCTGGTCGGGCGACGGCCTGGAGCTCGAGCCGCGGCTGGCCGAGAGCTGGAAAGCGATCGACGCGACGTCCTGGGAGTTCAAGCTGCGCAAGGGCGTCAAATTCCACGACGGCTCCGATTTCACGGCCGAGGACGTGAAGTTCTCCATCGAGCGCATCCCGGTCGTCGCCGGCCCGAACCCGACGACGATCTACGTGCGCCGCGTGAAGTCGACCAAGATCGTCGATCCGCACACGATCCACATCATCACGGATGGGCCGGCGCCCAGCCTGCCGAACGACTTCATCCGCCTGTTCATCGTCTCGCATAAGGCAGCCGCCGGCCTGACCAAGGACACCGCCAATGAGGCGTTCAACAGCGGCAAGGCGGCCATCGGCACCGGGCCCTACAAGTTCGTGTCGTGGACGCCGAAGGAACAGCTGATCCTGGAGCGCTTCGACGGATTCTGGGGCCCGAAGGAGCCGTGGCAACGCCATATCCGCAAGGAGATCGCCAATGACGCCGCGCGCGTGGCGCAGCTCAAGGCAGGCCAGGTAGACTTGATCGTGCGCGTGCCCGCCTCCGACGTGCCGACGCTGGAGCGCGATCCCAAGCTCACGGTCGTCAAGGTGGACACCGTCTACGTGTTCAATATGGAGCTCGACATGCGGGACAAGGCACCGCAGGTCGCGGCCAAGGACGGCTCGCCGCTCGACAAGAACCCGATGCAGGATCCGCGCGTGCGCGAGGCAATCGACCTGGCGATCGACCGCAAGGCGCTCGCCGAAATCGCGATGGAGGGCCTCGGCAAGCCGCAAAACCAGCTCGTGACGCCGAGCATCTTCGGCTACAGCAAGAAGGTCGCTGATCCGAAATACGATCCCAACCGCGCCAAGCAGCTGCTGGCGCAAGCAGGGTATCCGAACGGCTTCCGGGTGACGTTCAGCTTTACCAGCGACCGCCTGCCTGGCGACCGCCAGGTCGGCACGTCGGTGGCGCAGATGCTGGCGGCGATCGGCATCGATGCGCAGGCGAATGCCCAGCCGAGCGCGGTGTTCTTCCCCGCGCGCTCGCGCGGCGAGTTCTCGCTGTCGATGTCGGGCTGGGGCACGCTGACCGGCGAGGCGCATTACACGCTGTCCTCGGTCGTGCATTCCAATGACAAGGAGAAGAAGTTCGGCGCCTTCAACGTCCTCGGCTACAAGAATCCCGAGATGGACAAGCTGATCCAGGACGCCGCCGTCGAGATGGACGATGCCAAGCGCCGCGCCTTCCTCGAGCGCGCCAACGAGATCGTCGCTGTCGACCGTCCGCGCCTGCCGCTTGTTTCGGTCGGCTCGGCCTGGGCGATGCAGAAGGCGAAGGTGACGATCAAGCCGCGCGTCGACGAGGACACGCTGGCGATGAACATCCGTCCGGCGAAGTGATCTAAGACTTGGGAGGGGCGCGGGGGCGCCCCTCCATTTCTTCAGTTGAGAGGGGGAACCCATGCCTCCATTTGCGATCGGCATCCATGGCGGCTGCGGCACGCTTGCCAAGGATCTCCTGAGCGAAGCGGAATGGGCAGAGACGCGCGCCCATCTCCAAGCCTCACTGCGCGCCGGCTGGAAAATCCTCGCGGCCGGCGGCCCTGCCCTCGATGCTGTCGAGATGGCCGTCGTGGTCATGGAGGACAGTCCGCACTTCAATGCCGGCTACGGTGCCGCTTTGACGGAAAATTCCGAGCACGAGCTCGATGCGTCGATCATGGACGGCGCGACGCTCCGCGCGGGTGCTGTCTGTGCCGCCCGCACCATCCGCAATCCAATCCGCGCCGCCCGCGCGGTGATGGAAAAGACGGGTTGCGTGCTGCTGGCCGCCGACGCGGCGGACGCATTCGCCCGCACCGCTGGGCTTATGACCGTACCGAACAGCTATTTCACCACCGAGCGCCGGGTAAAGGCGCTGGCATCGCTGAAGGCCCGCGCCGCGCGCGGCACGATCGGGCTCGCCTCGGAAGCGGAGAAGCATGGCACGGTCGGCGCGGTGGCGCTGGACCAGAACGGCAACCTCGCCGCGGCGACCTCGACCGGCGGGTTCAACAACAAGCCGGTCGGGCGCGTCGGCGACACGCCGATTGTCGGCGCCGGCACCTACGCGAAGAACGGCGTGTGCGCCGTCTCCTGCACCGGCCAGGGCGAGATATTCATCCGCCGTGTAGCCGCCTATGACGTCGCAGCACGCATGAGCTACGGCGGCCAGACGCTGCAGCAGGCGACGGACGCGCTCGTCTTCGACGTGCTCGCTTCGCACAAGATCGGCGCGGGCATGGTCGCAGTGGATGCGGCCGGCCGCGTCTACGCGCCGTTCAACACGCTGGGGATGGCGCGCGGCTGGATGGGCAGCGATGGGATCGCGCATGTCGCAACGCATGCCGACGTCATACGCATGGAGGCGGCATGACCGACCCGCGCGAGCCGATCGTCATCTGGGGCGCCGGTGCGATCGGCGGGACGCTCGGCGCCTACTGGGCGCGTGCGGGCGTCCCGGTGCTGCTCGTCGATATCGTGCCCGAGCATGTCGAGGCCTGCCGCACGACCGGCCTCGCCATCGAGGGGCCGGTCGAAACCTTCAGGCAGGTGATCCCGGCCGTTACGCCGGATGCGCTGACCGGAAGCTATACGCGGATCGTATTGGCGGTGAAGGCGCATGCTACCGCTGGGGCGCTCGACGGCCTTGCGAAGCATCTGAAACCCGACGGCTTCGTGCTGTCGGCGCAGAACGGCCTCAACGAGATCCTGATCAGCGAGCGCCTCGGCGCCGAGCGCACGATGGGCTGCTTCGTCAATTTCGGCGCCGACTGGCTCGGGCCCGGCAAGATCCTGTTTGGCAACCGCGCGGCGGTGGTCGTCGGAGAGATCGACGGCAAGGCGCGCCAGCGCACGCGCGACATGCACGAGCTGCTCCGCATATTCGAGCCGGACGCCGTGCTGACCGACAACATCTGGGGTTATCTCTGGGGCAAGCTCGCCTACGGCGCGATGCTGTTCGCGACGGCCCTGACAAACGATTCGATGTCAGAGAATTTCGCGGACCCTGCCCGGTTGCCGGTCTTCGACCAGCTCGGCCGCGAGGTGATGTGCGTCGCCGCGGCGCGCGGCGTGCAGCCGGTCGGCTTCAACGGCTTCGATCCCGCCGCGTTCGCGCCGGACGCGCCGGAGGACCGCTCGCGCGCGAGCATCGCAGCGCTCGCGGAGTTCAACCGGCATACGGCGAAGACCCATTCGGGAATCTGGCGCGATCTTGCCGTGCGCAAGCGCCGGACCGAGGTCGACCCGCAGATCGGGATCATTGCGAAGCTCGGCGCCGAGGCCGGCGTCGACACTCCGGCGATCCGTCGTCTGGTCGAGCTGATCCACGACGTCGAAGACGGGCGGCGCCCGCAATCGCGCGAAACGATGAAGCTTCTGATCGACACATGCAGATCTCCTTCGCTGGCCGCACAGCGCTCGTAACCGGTGCTGCGCAGGGCATCGGCCAGGCCATCGCGCTCGGCCTCGCCGGCGCCGGTGCGCGCGTGCACGTCGCCGACCTCGATCACAACGGCGCGAGCCGCTTCGCCGATGCGCGCGGCATGCCGGTACACCCTCTCGATGTCGGCGATCGCGCGGCAGGTCACACGGTCATCGAGAAGATCGTGGCGACCGAGGGCCGTCTCGACATTCTCGTCAATGCCGCAGGGGGCGTGTGCGGACAGGTGGGCCGCCCCATCGAGGAGATCGCGGAAGCCGACTGGCACGTCATCTTCAGGGCCAATGTCGACGGCGCGTTCTGGCTGGCGCAGGCGGCATCGAAGCCGATGCGGCAGGCCGGTTACGGCCGCATCGTCAACATCGCATCAGGCGCCGGCTTGCGGCCGAGCCTCACCGGCATTCAGGCCTATACGGCCGCCAAACACGCGCTGGTCGGGCTCACCAAGCAGCTCTCGCAGGATCTCGGCCGATTCGGAATCACGACGAACTCGGTGGCGCCTGGCTTCGTGCGCTCCAATCCGACCACCGAGCGCCAGTGGGAGAGCTACGGTCCGGAGGGCCAGAGGCGCCTGGTCGAAGGAATCCATACCCGCCGGCTCGGACAGGCGACGGACATCGCCAATGCCGTGCTGTTCCTGGCCAGCGAGCAGGCGAGCTGGATTTCCGGACAGATCCTGTCGGTCGACGGCGGCCGCTCGTAACCCGCTCTAAGCGGCAAATCCGAAGCGCGCGCGTTCCTCTGCCCCGGCAAGCATGTCGACGAGACGCCGCGCGAGATCGGGCTCGTCACGACCTATGCGGCGGGCATCTGCACGCGCGCCGCTTCGCCCGAGCTCGCGCGGCG
>DATAAP010000545.1:0-8341 GCA_036260035.1 Alphaproteobacteria bacterium
GGTCGGGCGCCAGATGCAGATAGGTGAACAGGGTGTGGCGCTCGACCCCGCGCAGGCCAAGGGCCTGATCAAGTCCGGCTGCACGGCGATCGCCTACGAGACCGTGACCAACGACCGCGGCGGCCTGCCGCTGCTGGCGCCCATGAGCGAGGTCGCCGGCCGCATGTCGATCCAGGTCGGCGCGCACTGCCTCGAGAAGCGCCAGGGTGGTGCTGGCGTGCTGCTCGGCGGCGTGCCGGGCGTGGCGGCCGCGAAGGTTGTGATCCTCGGCGGAGGCGTATCCGGCACCAATGCCGCGCGCATGGCGATGGGCCTCGAGGCGCATGTGATCGTGATCGACAAGTCGCTGTCGCGGCTTTACGACCTCGACCTGCAGTTCGGATCGCGCCTGCACACGGTGTTCTCGACGCGCGATGCGATCGAGAAGCATGTGCTCGAGGCCGATCTGGTCATCGGCGCCGTGCTTGTGCCCGGTGCCGCGGCGCCGAAGCTGGTGACGCGCGACATGATCAAGCGCATGCGCCGCGGCTCCGTGGTGGTCGACATCTCGATCGACCAGGGCGGCTGCTTCGAGACCAGCAAGCCGACCACGCATGACGACCCGACCTATATCGTCGACGGCGTCGTGCACTACTGTGTCGCCAACATGCCGGGTGCGGTCGCGCGCACCTCGACTTTCGCTCTCAACAACGCGACCTTGCCGTTCGTGCTGGCGCTGGCCGACAAGGGCCCCAAGGCGGCGATGGCAGCTGATCGGCATTTGCTGAACGGGCTGAATGTCCACCGCGGCCGCATCACGCATCCGGCGGTGGCGGACGCGCTGGCCCTCGACCTGATGCCGGCGGAGCGCGCGCTCGCGGCTTGACCGCGTGCGCCCAGTCCCGCGCTCGTGATTTGCAGGGGCGATAGAAAGGGGCTGTAATCCGCCGCGCGTACACGACCGTATCCTTGGCGCAAGACGTGAGGCGTGGAATGGCGCTTCCCTATCCCAAGGACCTTGAGCTTCATGCCGAGCTGCCGGGGCTCGGGCTGGTCTTCGTGCGTCCGGTACGGCCCGAGGACGGGCCGGCCTTCCATGCCGGGTTCGCCAGGCTGTCGCCCGAGGACATCCGCATGCGCTTCTTCGCGCCGATGAAGGAGCTGCCGGATGACATGGCCTACCAGCTGACGCATATCGACTACGACCGCGAGATGGCGTTCGTCATGCTCCGCGAGCGGGAAGGCGACCTCGTCGGCGTCAGCCGGATGATCATGACCAAGGACCAGCAGGCGGAGTTCGCCGTCGTAGTGCGCAGCGACCTCAAGGGCCGCGGCATCGGGCGCTTCCTGATGGCGCGCCTTGTCCACTACGCCCGGGCGCGCAACGTGCGCGAGCTCTACGGCGATATCCTGAGCGAGAACACGCCGATGATCGAGTTCATGCGCGGCCTCGGCTTCCATATCGAGCAGATTCCCGAGAGCGAGGCGATCATGCGCGCCACCTGCCGGCTTAATGCGCCGCTCGAACGTCCTTAAAGCACAGCCCCCTTATCGTACGAGGTGTTCCGCATATAGCAGAGGTAACGCGATTGCGCTCCGCGCAACTTGCGGTCGCCGTGTTACTTCTGTGAAGCCAGAACATTTCCGACCGACTCGCAGCCGAGGCGAAGTCATGGATCTGTTCGCATGGCTGGATCAGTCCGTGTTCCGATTCTTCGGCGGCTTCGCGCGCCGAAGCGAAGCACTCGACTGGCTCCTCGTCGTCTTCGTCGACCTAGACCTTTTCAAGGGCGGCGTCATCTTCTCGCTGCTTTGGCTGATCTGGTTCGATCTGCGGCCGGGACTCTCAGAGCGTCGCGCCCTCCTTGTGCACACGATCGTAGGCGGGATGTTGGTCGGCGCATTGTCGCGAGCCAGCCAGAACTTTCTCCCGCACAGGGCCCGGCCTATGGGCGGCGCCGACGGCTTCAGTCCGCCATTCGGGATCGAACCGAAAACGGTCGAGTGGATGCGCGAGTGGAGCTCATTCCCGAGCGACCACGCCGCACTTTATTTCGCGCTTGCAACCGGGCTTTGGCTGGCCAACCGCTGTTGGGGGACGCTTGCGCTCGCCTGGACGCTGTTGGTGATCTGCTTGCCACGAATCTATGTCGGACTACATTTTCCGAGCGACATACTCGCAGGCGCCGCGCTCGGCATAGTGGTTATGCTCGTGATGGCGCGGCTTCCGCGGCAGTTTACCCTTGCAAAGCTGCGTTTCGAGAAGACGCACTCGCCGCTCTTTTACGGCGCCGCATTCTTGCTGACGATCGAGATGGCATACAATTTCGACAACCTTCGCACGATCGGAGCGCAAGCGCTCAGGAGTGCCCGGATGCTCTTGGCAGCAGCATAGGTGCATCAGTCACCTATCTGGCCAGCTTTGCGCCGTCGCCCACCTTGCTGAATCTTGAGCACTCCTTTCTTCGAGACGTGCCGCTATGAGCCGATCACGCCGCCGTCCTTGCGCGTGATGGCGATCACCGAGGGCCTGGGCGGCATGTCGTCGCGGAAATCCGGCCAACGCGTCGTCGGCTTTTCGAAGCTGGAGCCCTTCTCTTCCGCCGGATGCTGGATAGCGAGGAAGAGCGTCTTGCCGTCCGGCGTGAATTCCGGTCCGCAGATTTCAGAGCCGCGCGGCCCGTTGAAGAACAGCCGCGTGATGCCGCGGCCCGGCCCGCGCGTGTCGGCCGCGTAGACGCTGTCGGAAAAGCCGGCCGCGTCGTCTTGACCGTCGGTGGAGATCCACACGCGGCCTTGCGGATCAAAGGCGACGTTGTCCGGGCAGGCGACCCAGCCGTTTGCCGACACAGGTCCCAGATACTTGGCCTGGTGCGCCGGGTTCGCGGGGTCGCCGCCGAGTAAGAAGAATTCCCACCGGCATTTCATCGCCGTATGGTCCGGCTTGCCGCCAACCAGTGGCGGAATGATCTCGATGATCTGGCCGAACTTGTTGCCCGGCCGCGGATTGGCTGGGTTGACCTGCTCGCGCGCGCTGCCCTCGTTGGACGGCTTGCGGCGCTCGTTGTAGGTGAGCACGACATAGATGCGGCCCGAATGGGGATTCGGCTCGATGTCCTCGGGCCGATCCATGGGCGTGGCGCCGACGAGGTCGGCGGCGCGGCGCGCCTCGATGACGACATCGCCCTGGTCGTTGAAGCCGTTCGCGGCGGTGAGCGGTCCCTGGCCATGGACGAGCGGCAGCCAGGTCATCGTGCCGTTGGTATCGAAGCGCGCCGCATAGAGCGTGCCGTGGTCGAGCAGATCGCGGTTGGCTGCGCGGTTGCGTGGGTTGAACTTGTCGCGCGTGACGAATTTATAGACGTACTCGAAGCGCTCGTCGTCGCCTGAATACACCGCGACGCGGCCGTCATGGCTGACGGCGGTGGTCGCGCCCTCGTGCTTGAAGCGGCCAAGCGCCGTGCGCTTTACCGCCGGCGCGGTCGTGTCGTAGGGGTCGATCCCGACGACCCAGCCGAAGCGGTTCGGCTCGTTGGGCTCCTTGTTCAGATCGAAGCGGTCGTGCCACTTGCCCCAGACATAGCGCGGCTTCCCGTTGATGCCGTAGCGCTTATAGTTCTTCGCCTCCGGCGATTTTTCCGGATCACCGAGGAAATAGTTGTGGATGTTCTCCTCGCCCGTGAGGACCGTGCCCCAAGGCGTCTTGCCGCCGGCGCAGTTGTTCATCGTACCGATCACCCAGGTGCCGGCGGGGTCCGCCTTGGTCTTCATCCGCGCATGGCCTGCGGCTGGCCCGCCGACGCGCATGCCCGCGTTGAACGGCGTGAAGCGCCGATTGTAGGGGCTGTCGACGACGACCTCCCAGCGGCCATTGCGCTTGCGGATCTCGGTGACGTCGTGGCCCTGCGAGGCCATCTCCACCTCTGCCTGCGCCTGCGTCATCTTCTCTTCCGGCTTGTCGCCGAGGCCGGCCCACATCAGGCCAGGGCTGGTGCGTTCGTGATTGGCGCAGAGCAGGCCCCGCGTCGAGCTGTTTGACCCGTAGGGAAGCGGCATGAAAGCGAGGAAGTCGTTGTCGTAGCCGAACTGCTTGAGCTGCGCGGCAGCACTCTGTTCCGCAACATTGAATTCGGGCGCATCGGCCTTCACCTTGTCGCCCCAGCGCACGAGGATCTGGACGTCGTAGCCTGGCGCCACCCTATGCCCGGTCTCCAGTGCGTGCTGAATCTCTTGGAATGTCAGCGAGGAGCGGGCCGAGCCGGCGGCGGCATGCGCCAGTCCGGCGCCGCCGAACAGGCCGAACGCGCCGGCAGCGGCCAGGCCCTTCAGGGCATCGCGGCGCGACAGGCGCCGGTCGATGATCTCGGTCAGAGTCTCCGTGCTGCTCGGATTGACGCCGACATCTTGGTCTGCGTCGTCGCGCTGAAAAGCATGCTTGTCCATGGCGTCTCCCCGGCTTGCCGCATTGTTGCGGATTTGTGACAGCCGCAGCCTACGCGATTCGCGGCCGCCGGGCCAAGCCCGGATCACTGCGCCATTTCGTCGAGCGCGTATCCCGCTGAGCGCACGGTGCGGATCAGATCCGGCTGCCCCGGCGCGTTGATCGCCTTGCGCAGCCGGCGGATGTGCACATCGACCGTGCGCACCTCCACATAGATGTCGCGGCCCCACACCGCGTCGAGGAGCTGCTCGCGGCTGTAAACGCGGCCGGGATGTTCCATCAGGTACCGCAGCAGCCGGAACTCGGTCGGGCCGAGATGAACGGGACGGCCGTCGCGGGTCACGCGATGCGAGCCCAGGTCCATGACCAGGCTGCCATAGGTGAGGAGGTTGGCGGCCGTCGACGGACGCGCCCGACGCAGCACCGCCCGGATCCGCGCGCTCAGCTCGCTCGGGCTGAACGGCTTGGTGACATAGTCGTCGGCGCCGACATCGAGCGCACGCACGCGGTCGCTCTCCTCGCCGCGCGCCGTGAGCATGATCACCGGGATCGTCTGGGTGTGCGGGCCGCGCCGGAGCTGGCGGCAGATCTCCAGCCCCGAGACATGCGGCAGCATCCAGTCGAGCAGGATGAGGTCGGGATTCGTTTCAGCGACCGCGCAGGACGGGGAGACGGGGCTCGCCGCGGTCGACACATCGAAGCCTTCCCTCTCGAGATTGTAGCGCAGCATCTCGACGAGCGCCGGCTCGTCCTCGATCAGCAGAATGCGCGGCTTCATCGGTCGGCCTGATTGTCTTCCGGCCGCACGACCGTGAAGCTGCTGGCATCACCCTTCGGCCGCGCCGCCCGCAGCTGGACACCGCGCACGAGGTAGTGGATTGTCTCGGCGACGTTGGTGGCGTGGTCGCCGATCCGCTCGATGTTCTTGGCGATGAAGAGGAGATGCGTCGACGCCGTGATGTTGCGCGGATCTTCCATCATATAGGTGAGCAGCTCGCGGAACAGGCTCGAATAGATCTCGTCGAGCTCCTCGTCGCGGTTCCAGACCGCCACCGCCTTGTCGACATCGCGGTTCACATAGGCGTCGAGCACGTCCTTGATCATCTCCTGGACGATGCGGCCCATGCGCGGCACGGCGTGGACGGGGCGCACCGGCGCCATCTGCGCCAGCGCGATCGCGCGCTTGGCGACGTTGGCGGCGTAGTCGGCGATGCGCTCCACGTCGCTGGCGATCCGCAAGGCGGCCACGACCGCGCGCAGGTCGCTCGCCATCGGCTGGCGCAGCGCCAGCATCTGGATGGCGCGCTCGTCGACCTCGCGTTCGAGCTCGTCGATCCTCTGGTCGCCTTCGACGATGCTGGCGGCAAGCTCCGTATCGCGCTTCACCACCGCCTGGATGGCGCCAGCGATCTGCGACTCGGCGAGCCCGCCCATCCGCGCGATCGCATTGGTGAGCCGCTTCAGCTCCTCGTCGAAAGATTTGACGATGTGGTCGCCCATCATGCTCTCCCGCCGGTCAGCCGAACCGGCCGGTCACGTAGTCCTCGGTCTGCTTCTTGCCGGGATGCGTAAAGATGACCGGCGTCGCATCGAACTCGACGAGCTCGCCGAGATACATGAACGCCGTGTAGTCGGCCGTGCGCGCCGCCTGCTGCATATTGTGCGTGACGATCACGATGCAGTAGTCAGTCTTGAGTTCGGCGATCAGCTCCTCGATGCGCGCCGTCGAGATCGGGTCGAGCGCCGAGGCGGGCTCGTCGAGCAGCAGAACCAGCGGCTGCAGCGCGATCGCGCGCGCGATGCACAGCCGCTGCTGCTGACCGCCGGACAGGCTCAGTCCGCTCTGCTGCAGCTTGTCCTTGACCTCGTCCCAGATCGCCGCGCGCCGCAGCGCGCTCTCGACGCGGCCATCGAGATCGCTCTTCGGCAGGCGGTGATAGAGGCGCAGGCCGAAGGCGATGTTGTCGTAGATCGACATCGGAAAGGGCGTCGGCTTCTGGAACACCATGCCCACCCGCGCGCGCAGCAGGTTCACGTCCTGGGCGGGATCGAGGATATTGCGTCCGTCGATAATAACTTCACCGGTGGCGCGCTGGCCTGGATAGAGTTCGTAGATGCGATTGAGGACGCGCAGCAAGGTCGACTTGCCGCAGCCGGACGGGCCGATGAAGGCGGTCACGCACTTGTCGTAAAGCGGCAGATTGATTCCTTTCAGCGCCTCGAAATCCTTGTAGAAGAAACGGAGATTACGGATCTCCACCTTCGCCGCCGGCGCTGCTGCCGACTGGCGACGCGGCGACTCAGCCGGTACGGCAATCCGGTCGGGTTGCAAGCCGCGCACGGAAACGACGGGACGCGATGGCCGTCCTATCGCCATTGCCATTCTCGGCTATGTTCCAACTGCTTCGTGCGCATCTGCGATCGCCGCCTTTCCGCGCTCTGATTACTACGTTTTGGCGACAGATTTATGACATCAAGCCTGGGCCCCGGGCCGGCCGCCAGCGACACGGGCGGGCTGCGAGGGAGAAGCTGCCGGGGTCGGCGCTGCCGCGAGATAGAAGGTAAACACGGTGCCGCGCCCCACTTCGCTGTCGATGGTCAGCGTGCCGCGGTGCCGGTTGATGATGTGCTTGACGATGGCAAGCCCGAGTCCCGTGCCGCCAAGCTGGCGCGAGCGGCCGGCATCGACGCGGTAGAACCGCTCCGTCAGGCGCGACAGGTGCTCGCGCGGAATCCCCTCGCCCTCGTCGGCGACGCTGACCGCGACGACCGGCGCGACATCGCCGGTGGTGCGTTGCGCGACTTGCGCCGCGATGCGCACCTTGCCGTGCGCGCGGCCGTATTTAATCGCGTTGTCGACCAGATTCTGCAGCACCTGCGTGAGCTGATCGGCGTCACCGATCACAGCGGGCAGCTCCGGCGCAACCTCGGCGACGACAGCAATGTCCTTGGCGCGCGCCTGCAGCATCAGCCCATCGACCACGCTGCCGATGATCGTGCCCAGCCGCACCTCGCCGGTCGGCGGCGTATGCTCGGTCTGCTCGATGCGCGAGAGCGACAGCAGATCGCGCACCAGACGCGACATCCGGCTCGCCTGGTCGTGCATGATACCGAGGAAACGGTCGCGTGCGGCAGCATCGTCGCGCGCCGGCCCGCGCAAAGTCTCGGTGAACCCCAGCAGTGTCGCGAGCGGCGTGCGCAGCTCGTGGCTGACATTGGCCACGAAATCCGCGCGCATCTGCTCGGCACGACGGATGCCGGTGACGTCGTAGAGTGCCAGCAGGGCAGCGACGCCACCTGTATTGCCCGCCGAGAGTCTCGCGACGCGCACGTCGAAGAACCGCTCGATTGCGCCTGACATCGCCAGTTGCGCGGCCGAGGACGGCCTGCCGGCCAGCACCTCGTCGACGGCCTCGAGCACGTTCGGATCCCGCAGGACAGTGTCGATCACCCGGTCGACGACAGGCGTGTCAAACAGGTCGCGCGCCGCCGCATTGGTGCGCACGATGCGGCGCTGATGGTCGAGCAGCAGGATCGGATCGGGTATCGCATCCACCATCGCCTCGTTGACGGCGATCGCCGCCTTGAGATCGGCGTTGCGATCCGCCCATTTGCGATTGAGGGCCGCGAGCGCGCTGGACAGCTCCGCAGCCGTGCCGAGCGGCGGTGGTGCTGCCGGCGTGCGGTCTTCGGCGAGATCCTCGATCTGCCGGCCGACTGCAGCGAGTCCCTGCAGGTGCCGGCCAACGATCGCCGCTAGCGAGGCGACAAGAACGAAGGCCGCGATCAGGCCCATCGTCCAGGCAAGATGCCCGAAGGCGACGAGGCCAAGCAGCAGCGCGAGCATCGGTGCCGCCAGCAGCGCCACCGCGCCGCAGAGTCGGCGGAGGGGTACGTCGGCCGCGCGCATCACGCGCTGAT
>DATAAP010000546.1:0-2429 GCA_036260035.1 Alphaproteobacteria bacterium
CATTCCCGGACTACATGGCACATGAGAGCACGAAGATCGTCCAGGTGCTCCCGGAGCTTGAAGGGCCGACCTACGAGGCGTACTTCGTTTATCCGGAAGAATTGCGTAATTCCAAGAGGATCGCCGTGTTCCGCGATTTCCTCGTGCGCAAGGTGGCGGAGTCGCAATTCTAAGCGCGACCATGCGGGGTGCGCATGGCTTCGTTACCAAATCTGCGATACCAAAATATGCGCGCGAGCCTAAATTCATAGCTGCGGATGCTGCATCGCAGCATATGTGCCGCCCGCCGAGAGATCGGCCTGCGGCACGGTCGGGCTCCGGCCCGGCCGCAGGGTCTTCGGACCCTACGTCTCCCAGACGTGAAGCCTCCCTGTTCAACTCGCCGGCCTATCAAAGGGCCGGCGTTTTTTTGTCCGCAGGGTCGCTGGCGCCGGCCCTAACGTCCGGTTAACCATATCGGCACGTAATTGCGACTCGCTATGATAGCCCTCGGCATAGCGCGCTACCGCAACCGCTTGCCAACCGGGACGATGCCCGCTCGAGCCAAGTCAAGCCGTATCGCCTACGCGATCTTCCTAGGGGTGGCGCTAGCCGCGCAGCTGCTGACCGGGCTTCACCCCATTTTGGATGGTCATTCGCCGGCGCTGACGCTCGCCGGTGTTCTGACGACCCTTGCAGGCGTCGCCTTCACCCTCCTTCTGGCACGGGAGATCCGCAGACGGGATCAGGCGCAGGAGGCGCTGGCCGCCAGCGAAGCGCGATTCCGCGACTTCGTGGCTTCCTCCTCGGACTGGCTGTGGGAGACCGATGCCGAGCACCGGTTCACCTGGTTCAGCGAAAAGTTCCGCAACGCGCTGTACCTCAAGGCGGCCGCAATCGGCCGCACCCGCTGGGAATTGAGCGGGCAGGACGGCGATTCCGCCAAATGGGACGCGCATCGCGCCGACCTCGCGGCGCGGCGCGAAATCCGCAACTTTCAATATTCGCTGCGCGACGATTCCGGCCGCGTCCACCACATTCGAATCAGCGGCCGCCCCCTATTCGGCGTCGGCGGGACCTTCATCGGCTATCGTGGAACCGCATTGGACGTCAGCGCCGAGGTCGAGGCCCGCGCCGACGCCGAACGCGCCAATGCGCTTCTTGCCGATGGAATCAACAGCATCGCGGAGTCCTTCGCGCTGTTCGATGCCGAGGATCGACTTGCCATCTGCAACAAGCGGTACGCCGACCACAACGGAAAGCCGGCGCACGAGCTGAAGGGCCGCACGTTCGCGGAGATCGTCGGCTCGGCGGCGCGCGACCGGCTCGATCCAAGCATCTTCGGTGGCGACCGCGAGGCGTGGCTCCGCTGGCGAATCGAGCAGCACCGCAACCCCGGCCGTGCGATCGAGGTCAAATACCGCGACGGCCATTGGAATCGGATAATCGAGAACCGCACGCGCGACGGCGGCACTGTCCTAGTCAGCGCCGACGTCACGGACATCAAGAATCGCGAGGCGGAGCTGCAGGGCCGCGTTGCACAGCAGAACTCCGTCGCCCTGCTGGCCCAACTCGCGTTCGAGCCCGTCGATCTCGATCGCCTGCTCGCGAAAGCGACCGATCTCGTGACACGGACATTGGGGGCTCCGCTCTCGTCGGTGTTCGAGCTCACCGGGGATGGGCGCGAATTCCTGCTGCGCGCCAGCACTGGATGGCCGCGAGACCAGATCGGCAATCTTCGCATGCCTTTCGACGGGAGGCGCCTCGCGGCCTACACGATCAAGAGCCGTCTTCCGGTCGTGTCGCCGGACCTGTCAAGGGAGGACCGGTTCGAGGTTCATCCGACGGTGCGCGAGCGGGGATACAAGAGCGTCGCCGCCGTCACAATCGGCGGCGCCCATCAGCCTTTCGGCATACTGACCTGCGCCAGCGACCGCCTGGATGCATTCTCGGCCGGCGGCATCAACTTCATGCAGGCGGTCGCCAATGTGCTCGCGAGCGCCATTCAGCTTCGCCAGCAGGCCGCGCGGCTGCGTGCCATTCTCGACAACTCTGTCGACGCCATCCTCAGCGTCGACGAGCAAGGACACATCCAGAGCGCTAACCAAGCGGTCGAGCGCATCTACGGCTACAGCGAGGCCGACCTCCTCGACCGGGAGGTGACGCTGCTGCTCGCGGAGCGCCATCGCGCGTCTTTCAAGGCAAAGCTGCGCGGCGACGGCCGGCCGGAAGGAGTCAATCTGGATATCGAAGGGCTGCGCCGGGACGGTGTCGAGTTCCCGATCGACATCGGCGTTCGCGAGCTTCGACTCGGCACAAGGCGCGTGTTCATCGCCACGATCCGCGACGCGACCGAGCGGAAGGCGACCGAGCAGCACCTTCGGCATGCCCAGAAAATGGAGGCGATCGGCCAGCTGACAGGCGGGATCGCCCACGACTTCAACAACATG
>DATAAP010000547.1:0-1881 GCA_036260035.1 Alphaproteobacteria bacterium
GGCGAGCGCGGCCAGAGCGAGCGTGCAAAGCTGTTTGATCATGCGCGCGACCATATCACGGAGTGCGGCGAATTGGAGGCCCCGGCGAGCCTGGCGATTTGAATGTTATAACCCTGCCGCCCCGCCGTCGGCGCGCGGATCGTGCGCCGCTTCGAGCGTGCCGTTCGGATGCAGCACGATCGCCCCGGCGTGGCCCATGTTGCTGGCATAGGGCTGCGGCAGGACATCGATCTCGTGCCCGGCCGACAGTAGACGGTCAATCAGGTTGCAATCGAAACGTCCTTCCATGGTCACGCTGCCGTGCGCGGAACCCCAGGTCCGTCCGATGAACCAGCGCGGCCGGTCGAGCGCCTGGTCAAGCGGCTGCCGATAGAGCACATGGCGGGTGAACAGCGCGGCCTGGATCTGCGGCTGGGCATCGCCGCCCATGGTACCGTAGGCCATGACGCGGCCGTCGCGCAGCTCCGCAAGCGCCGGGTTAAGCGTGTGCGGCGGCAGCCGTCCCGGCTCGAGCCGGTTGCGCGAGCCGGAACGCAGATTGAAGCCGGTGCCGCGGTTCTGCATCAGGATGCCGGTGCGCGGCAGCACCATGCCGGAGCCGAATTCCCAATACAGCGACTGGATGTAGGAGACGACCAGCCCGGAGGCGTCGGCAGCGCCCATCCAGATGGTGTCGCCTGGCGCGGACGGAGCTGACCAGGAACCCGCCTTGCGCCGGTCGATGCTCGCTGCGGTTTCATCGAGAAAAGCATTTGCGAGATAGCGATCGGGCGGATGTGTCAGCCGGTCGGGATCGGCGATGTAGGTGTCGCGCACGCGCAGTGCGCGTTTGGCTGCCTCGATCAGTCCGTGCACATGATCGAAGCCTTCGGCCTCCCTGACGCGCAGCCGATCGAACAGCGCAAGAATGATCAGCGAAGCGAGCCCCTGCGTCGGCGGCGGGGTGTTGTAGAGTGTGCCGGCCGCGATCTCGATCGACAGCGGCTCGGCCACACTCGCGCCCGCGCGCGCGAGGTCGGGGCGCGTGACCGGCGCGCCCACGCGTTCGAGGTCGGCGGCGATCTCGCGCGCAACATCGCCGCGGTAGAAGTCGACAAGCCCGGCATGCGCGAGCTGCTCAAGGGTTGCGGCAAGCGCCGGCTGCTTGAGCAGTGCGCCCTGTGCGGGCGGCTTGCCGTCGATCAGGAACGTGTCGGCGAAGCCGGGAACGGATTTCAGTTCGCCGGCGACGGCGGCGGTGAGGTGCGCGAGGTGACGCGCAACGGGCGTGCCTTCGGCCGCCTGCCGGATCGCGTGGCTGAGCAGCAGGTCAAGCGGCAGCGTGCCGCCGTGCGCCTTGGCGGCTTCCAGCGCCAGCATCCAGCCGGCAATCGCGCCGGGCACGGTGAGCGCCGCCAACGGCCCGCGTGAGGGGATGTCGTCATGGCCGGCCTCGCGATAGAGCTCCGGTCGCGCGCGCTCGCCCGCGCGGCCCGCGGCCATAAGCGCACGCACACGGCCGGACGGCTCGCGGACCAGCCAAAATCCATCGCCCCCGATACCGTTCATGTGCGGATAGACCACGGCAATCGATGCCGCCATGGCCACCATGACTTCGAGCGCGTTGCCGCCTTCCGCCAGCACCGCGCGGCCGATTTCGACGGTGGCGCTGTGCGGCGCGCACACGACGCCGCGTCGATGTCCGGCGGTGTGAAGCTCAACCATCCTCTGCGTCATGCCCGCGCTTATCGCGGGCATCCACGTTTTTGTTTGCTACTCGTTATGACAAGACGTGGATGGCCGGGACAAGCCCGGCCATGACGTTTGCTAAGCATTCGCTATGGCCGGGGCGAAGCCGCGCTGGCGAAGGAGCGCGTCCGGCGTGGGCAGCCGGCCGCGGAA